>JALWCE010000001.1 GCA_027036935.1 Nitratiruptor sp.
ACATTGGGTGGGGAGTATAGTTTTGATAAGGTGAGTCTCGGAGCGATGTATGGAGATTTTACAAGCGATCTGGTAGCAGCAAGAGAGGTAGATATCTATGCCTCAATACAGTTTGGCCAAAAAATTAGGGGGCAGATCCTTTATGCCAATGTGGATACTATTAAAGAGTATGAGGATAAAGATATTTTTCGAATAGTGCTAAACTACTCTTTTTAGGAGGTTGCATGAATATAACTGATTTAAAGATTGGCGAGGAGGCTACAATTACTAAAGTCAAGGCGTTAGAACCGATTAGGGGTCGTCTGTACGCTATGGGAATCGCTAAAGGCAATAAGATACGCCTCTTGGATCATACCCTCAAAAAGCAGACATGGGAAGTGGATGTGGAGGGGACGAGAGTGGCGCTTAGAGATGAGGAGGCTAGAGCCGTGGAGGTAGAAAAATGAAAAAAATAAAAGCGGTGATGGTAGGACAGCCTAATGTGGGCAAATCCTCCATCATTAACGCCATTTCAAACGCCAGGCTTCATGTGGGGAATTTTGCCGGTGTAACGGTGGAAAAAAAGGAGGTGGAGGTACGCAAGGGCGAGTATGAGATCGATATTGTGGATCTACCCGGTATCTACTCCTTACACGCCTATACCCCAGAAGAGCAGGTGACCAAGCGCTACTTACTGGAAGAATCCTATGATGTGATCATTAACGTGGTCGATGCTAATGTGCTGCAAAGAAATTTGGTCTTTACTTTGCAGCTGCTTGATATGCGTAAAAAGATGATCCTTGTGGTCAATATGGTTGATGAGGTGGAGCAAAAAGGCGGATACATCGATGCTGCGAAACTCTCCGAACTGCTTGGTATTCCGGTTATTCTTACTAGCGCCAAACATAAAAGGGGTGTAGAGGAGATCCTTGATCGGGTGATTGAAATTTATCATCAGCCAAAATGCGGTTGCAAGATCTACTACAATGAAAAAATTGAAGAAGAGATCGAGAATTTGGCCAAAATACTTCTCAAATCTCCCCACTTTACAGATTATGATCAAGCCAGATTTTATGTAATTAGGCTTTTGGAAAAGGATGAGGATATCTATCGTATCGTCCACGATCTGCCAATTTTTTTGGAGCTGCACGAGGCGTTGGGCGAAGCGATACGAAGACTTCAACTTGAATTTGATGTAGAAGATGTGCGAGATCTTTTTGCCGAGGAGCGTCACGCCTTGGCCAAAAGTATCGTGATGCAGGTGATGCAGCTGCCCCATAAGGAGAGTTTGACGGACAAGATAGACAAAATTTTGATCCACCCTGTTTTTGGACTGCCTATATTCTTATTTTTTATGTGGGGGCTGTTTCAGCTAACATTTGAGATTGGCTCTTTACCTGTAGATTATTTGGATCAAACGGTTACCAATTTTGCCAACTGGCTTAAAGGGATATTGCCGCCCGGAGATTTCAACTCCATCATCACCGAGGGGGTGATACCAGCAGTTGGGGCGGTGATTATGTTTTTGCCAAATATTTTGATACTTTTTTTGGGTATCAATTTGCTTGAAC
>JALWCE010000002.1 GCA_027036935.1 Nitratiruptor sp.
ATTTCTCTTCGATAAATTCGAGCCGTCTCCTGTTTTCCTCAAGAAATTTTCGCAGCTTTTTATTTTCCTCCTCCAAATCTTTAATTTTAAGTTTTAGACTCTCCATCTTTTGGATATCGCTTTGATCTATAGCTTCGATACTCTCTTGGATGTAAAGATCGTGGGAGGTTAAATTGTGCTCAAAACGCTCAAGCGCCTCTTCGCTTCCAATGGCCAAGTGCCGCAGATCAAAAGAGATCTCCCTAATCTCTTGCATATCTTCGAGTACAGGGATGTCTTTGAAATACTTTTCATACAGCACTTTGAGATTTTTAGGAGTAAGAAGATGGTTTTCCTCTTTGGCCTTACATATTACATAAAACCACTCCTCAAAATTTCGAGGTGTCAAAGCGATATTGTTTTTGCTCATAAAGCTTAGTGTCGTTTTAGCAATCTGTGCAACCAACTCCTTATAACCGGTTTCTAGCTCGTGCCGAAGTGCCAATTTTTTACAATTCATGGTCCCCTCATATCCAAATATTATCTATCAATCTCGTTTGCCCCACATATGCAGCCACAAGAATGATGCTCTCGCCAATCTTTATATCATCAATCGTATCAAACTTTCTATCTACTATTTCAACATATTCCACCTTAAGAGGGCGTAAAATCTCCAACATCCGCTCTTTAATAATAGAAGCGTCGGTAACGCCACTTTGGATCAATTTAGCCGCTCGTTTTAAAGATTTTGGGATCAACAAAGCTTTTTGTCGCTCCTGGGGTGAGAGATAGACATTACGACTGCTTAAAGCTAGACCGTCATCGTCCCGCACAATCTCACAAGGTACAATCTGCGTATCGATAAAAAACTCTCGTACCATCTTTTGGATCAAAAAGAGTTGCTGTGCGTCCTTTTTGCCAAAATAGGCCCGATGGGGATTGGCCAGATGCAAAAGTTTATTCACCACTTGCAAAACGCCGTCAAAGTGTCCGGGACGAAAGTGTCCTTCCAAAACATACCCTTTTTGGCTCGGCGCTTTTATCAGCACTTCGTCCTTTTCGTACATCACCGAGGCTTCAGGCATAAAAAGGGCATCCACTCCCGCCAGCTCGCAAATCTTTTTATCCGCTTCGTAGCGCCTGGGATACTTCTCAAAATCCTCTCCCGGCAAGAACTGGGTAGGATTGACAAATATCGATACGATGGTATGCTCGTTTTGAGCGACGCTCTTTTCGATCAAAGACAAGTGTCCTTTGTGCAGTGCGCCCATCGTGGGGACGAATCCTACCGAGCCGCCGAGGCTCTTGCGATACTCTTGGAGCTCTTTTGGCGTGCGCAAAATCTTCATAACCACCCTTTTGATATAATTTCAACAAAATTCTACCCAAAATCAGGAGAAAAGATTGGACAGCTACGAATACTCAGAGCTTTTAAAAAAGCTGGAGCAAAAGATCACAAATATTGAAAACATCATCAAACCAGATCAGCTCAAACAGCGGCTCCAAGAGATAGAGAAGATGGAAAACGACCCCAATTTTTGGAACGACGCCAAAAAAGCGGCGGAGATCCAAAAGGAAAAGAATCGCCTCAGCCGAATACTCCAAAAGTATGAAGAGGCCAAAAACAGCGTCACAGACGCAGCCGAGCTATTCGAGATGGCTACGGATGAGAACGACACCGAAACGATCCAAAGCCTTTTCGACGAAGCCGAGGAGCTAGAGAACAAAGTGAGCAAAGTGGAGATCGAAACGATGCTCAGCGGCGAACATGACGACAAAAACGCCATCATCACCATCCATCCCGGAGCCGGCGGCACCGAATCTCAAGATTGGGCCAGTATCCTCTATCGGATGTACCTGCGATGGGCAGAGCGTCACGGCTACAAAGTGGAGGTCTTAGACTATCAAGAAGGAGAAGAGGCCGGCATCAAAGATGTGAGCTTCATCATCAAAGGCGAGAATGTCTATGGCTACCTCAAAGCCGAAAACGGCATCCACAGGCTCGTACGCATCAGTCCCTTCGATTCCAACGCCAGACGCCACACCTCCTTTGCGTCGGTAATGGTGAGTCCCGAAATAGACGAGGATATCAACATCACCATCGAGGACAAGGATATCCGAGTCGATACCTACCGAGCCAGCGGAGCCGGCGGTCAGCATGTCAACAAAACCGATTCGGCCATTCGTATCACCCACATCCCCACGGGTATCGTAGTCCAGTGCCAAAATGACAGAAGCCAGCACAAAAACAGAGCTACCGCTATGAAGATGCTCAAATCAAGGCTGTATGAACTGGAGATGGAGAAGAAAAAAGCCGAACAAGAAGGAATTGAAAAGAGCGATATTGGCTGGGGACATCAGATACGAAGCTATGTGTTAGCACCTTATCAACAGGTCAAAGATACCAGAAGCAACAAAGCCTACTCCAATGTCGAAGCGATTTTGGACGGAGATATTGACAAGGTGATCGAGGAGGTGCTTATCGCCGAAGCGGAGAAACAAGGACAATAAAATTGATCTATTTGTTCACTTTTTTTGTGCAATTTCAATAAAGAGCAGTCCTTTAAGGCTATTTTTGTCCTTTTTATATCAATTTAAAAATTTTTTAAAAAAGTTGAGGGTAGGATGTAGCTGTAATACATTACATCACATAAGGAGAGTGTATGGCACCGTCTGAAATTTTGGCTCTTATCTATGGAAGTTTGATGGTCGTAGCGGCCGTTATGTGGGTTGGCTTCAATTTCAAAAAAGCCTAAGATCAGATACCTTTAGTAGAGGGGCTTGAGTCTCCTCTCTTCCAAAAGAAATCGGTAAGAGCAGCGCTCGGCTAATTTCTCATCATGGGTAACCAAAAAAAGTCCGCTTTCTCTCGTTTTTATATATCTAAAAATCCCTTCCATCACCTCGTACGCCGTCTCTCTATCAAGATTACCCGTAGGCTCGTCGGCAAAGATAAGTTTGGGACGTTTGGTCATCACTCTGGCAATACTCACACGTTGCTGTTCCCCTCCGCTAAGTTGGGTTACTCGTTTGTGCAGGACATGGCCGATGCCAAAGGCCTCCAAGAGATCCATATCGATGGAAGTTTTGGCCAAAAGAGCCGCAACTTCGATATTTTCCAAAGCGCTAAACCCTTTGAAAAGATAGTGCGATTGAAAGACGATTCCAACCTTGTAACGGCGTATTTTTAAACGACTCTCCTCCTCAAGTGCATAGATGTCTTGGCCAAAAAGTTCTACTTTTCCTCTTTGTGGCGGCAACAGAGTGGAGAGAATATGCAAAAGAGTCGATTTACCGCTTCCGCTTACACCAAGCACGGCTATAGATTCTTTAGAAGAGAGACTCAACGAGATATCTTCAAAAAGCGGATAATCAAAGGCATGACTCAGGCGGGAGGCTTTTAGAAGAATATCCATCCAATGCCTTTTTATAAAAGTATAGCAAAAAGCAAGCCAAAAGGCTTGCTGAAAACTAACAAATAACAAAGTAGAATAAAGCATAGTGCCCTAACTGCCCTTATGCTCATCACGCAAATCAAAAATTTGCGGACTTGCATATAGTCGCAAGCTTAATTGACATACTCCCCACGCCTAAAGGCGGGGGATTGTGGCTTTAAGCGGGGATGCCTGCAATTGCAGGTCTTACTTCCCCTATGCCAAGAGTCGATGCCCCGACTCTCTATTTTGATTATAGCAAAAGAGTTTCAAGGGGATCAATCCCCTCTCAACTCTTTTGTCGCCTTATATCCCCATTGATAAATCAAGGGGTTTTACGGCGATTTTTTGGTAACTCAGCTGCTCCTATGCTCAGCACGAATTTCCTTGAAATTCGGCTTCGCATACAATCGCAGCTTTCAGTGAGGCACGGACGACAAGCAGTTGTCGTCCTAAAAAGCCTACGGCTTTTTGCCTCACTTCATCTGTGCGGCGACCTCAGCAGCGAAATCTTCCTCTTTTTTCTCGATTCCTTCACCCAGTTCATATCGTACAAAAGCGATAATTTTGGCACTTCCACCTGCAGCCTTGGCCGTTTCGTCAACTATTTGCTTGACGCTTTTTTTGTCATCTTTGACAAATTTTTGGCCAAGCAGCGTATTTTCTTCTACAAATTTTTTGATTTTTCCGGGAATAATCTTTTCGATAATATTGGCCGGCTTACCTTCTTTTTCCAACTGGGCTTTGGCAATCTCTTTTTCTTTTTCGATCACTTCAGCCGGGATACTCGCTTCATCCAGATATTTTGGATTCATCGCGGCAATGTGCATGGCCACATCTTTGAGCAAGTCCTTAATGGCAGCGCATACCTCCTCTTTATCACAAGAAGCGGCCACCACTACGCCGATCTTTCCACCCATATGGACATAGCCATTGACTACACCAGGGCCCTCCACGCAGATTTTATCAAATCGTCGCACTACGATATTTTCACCAATTTTAGCGATTTCGGCTTTCATATAATCTTCAAAAACCACATTGTCAATAGTAGTTTTGTAGAGTTCTTCTACGCTCTCTACTCCCGCAGTAGAGATATGACCCGTGATTTTTTCGACAAGATTTTTAAAATTTTCGTTTTGTGCTACGAAGTCCGTTTCTGAATTGACCTCTACGATAGTGGCGCATTTATAATCTGGACTTACTTCCACGGCGATCGTTCCTTCGCTTGCCACTCGATCGGCTTTTTTGGCGGCTTTTGCAATCCCTTTTTTACGTAAAATTTCAATCGCCTTATCCATATCGCCATTTGCCTCTTGGCGTGCTTTTTTACACTCCATCATTCCAGCACCCGTTCGCTGGCGAAGTTCTTTTACCTGTGCTGCTGTGATTGCCATTACTTCTCCTCCTCTGTCACTTCTTGCGTAGCCTCTTGCGCCGCTTCTTCGGCCTCGGCTTCCGCTCGTGCCTCTTCGATAAGTTTTTGCTTCTCTTCCTCACTAGCTGGCATAGGCACTTCTTCCTCCTCGCCTTCCATCTCTTGAGCTCTGAGCTCTTTTCCTTCGATGATGGCTTCTGCTATCTCTCGACAAAAGAGCTGGATACTTCTGATCGCATCGTCATTTCCGGGGATTGGATAGTCGATGAGATCTGGATCGCAGTTGGTATCCAGTGGAGCGATAATTGGAATACCAAGTTTATTTCCCTCTTTGACGGCGATATGCTCTCGTACCGCATCGATGATAAAGAGCATATCGGGCAACTTTTTCATATCTCTAATACCGCCGAGGAAGTTTTCGAGCTTCTCTTTTCGGCGTCTAAGCATCAACGCCTCTTTTTTAGTGAGCAGATCCATCTGTCCGCTCTTTTCCATCTCTTCAATGATTTCAAGTTTTCTAATAGATTTTCTAATTGTATTGAAGTTTGTGAGTGTTCCACCAAGCCAGCGGCTGTTTACATAGGGCATACCCGCTTTTTTCGCATACTCTTCAATAGCGTTTTTTGCCTGCTT
>JALWCE010000003.1 GCA_027036935.1 Nitratiruptor sp.
GCGCTAATGGATACCATTGGGAGACTTCGGCTGGGTGGTTATGATGTAAAAGAAGTGATATAGCAGCCAAGGAAAATCCTAAAAAGTATGCCCCTCCATCTCCCAAGAAGATCTTGCCTTTTGGAAAGTTGAGCAGCAAAAATCCTATAAGTGCTGCGATGTTGATAAAGATAATCTCTAAGAGAGTCATATTGCCTACTTGATAAGCTACATACCCCAAAGAGATATAGGCCAGAAGTGCAAAACCTCCGGCAAGACCATTGAACCCATCTATGATATTGAGTGCGTTGATGACGCCGGTGATGGCGATGATGGTAAGCAGAGCACCCAGCCAATAGGGGATAGAGATGTCAAAGCCGATGCTATCTATCACAGCATTGAGTAAGAAGACTGCAAGGGTAGCAGAGAGCGTCTGAAATATAAGCCGAACTTTTGGAGAAATGGAGCTAAAATCATCGGCTAAGCCTGCTAGAAATGCTGGAAGAGCACTAGCGAGAAATTTCCAGCCGATGGGATTGAAGATGACCAGGAGATTTGTGAGAAATATCCCTATTCCCCCAGCCCTGGGAGTTGGCCTATCGTGAAAAAGCTGGGGTTTGTCTGATAGATCATCTACCAGTAGACCATCGCTGAGGCTTTGGCGTATGACTCTGTGGTGCGTGAGATAGGAGATGATGGCCCCAAGAGCTGCTAGCCAGATGGCAGAAGTCACTAAAAGTGTAGAGTGATTAGCAAAAGCAGGGAAATAGCGAGATAGCATCTGGATAGCAAAATCTTTGATAAAGGAGATATTGGCTATATGAAAAGGTAGGAGAATAAGCATAAGAGCTATGAGATATTTGGCTATCTTGGCCAATTTCATAGCCGAGCTTTTGGTATAGATATAGCTATGAGCAAGTGATGCTCCCATAAAGACGCAGAGCCAAAAGATGATAGATACAGGCTGGGTGTAGGTAACTACCTGCACATTGCCATAGATAAAGGCTGCAAGGAGTGATGCAAAGATGATAAGGCCTATGATGGAGGTTTCTAGCTTGGGAGTGGAGAGCTCTTTTTGAATAAGTTTGTAAAAAAGTGAAAAGAAAATTCCTAGCAAAAATAATAGACCAAATATCCCTTTGCCGGTGAGGGTCTCAAGATAGATATTATGCGCTGTGCCAAACATTCCTAGTGACAAAGTATTGGTAGGATCATTTTGCCATTTTGCGTCTTTTTGGTAGTAGTAGACTTTGTACTGCCAGCCAAAGCTATCGCCACCGGCTCCATAGATGGGATTTTCAGCGTAGAGCTTGAGTGCCGGGGGCCAATGTTGGAGGCGGTCGTTGGCGTGTGTGATCTTTTTGGCTCTTTGGGTAGCTTCTATCACGCTTTTGGCAAAATTTTGCTGATTGATATGTTTGATACCATAGACGATGAGCACAGAGAGGGTGACGGTGACGGGGATAGTGATGAAGATTTTGAGCCAATTTTGGCCAAAAAAGCGTTTAATATCGATGGCAGGTTCTTTAGACTTGGCCAAGATGTAGTAGATCATCACCC
>JALWCE010000004.1 GCA_027036935.1 Nitratiruptor sp.
CTCCACCGCACTGCGCAGATCCTTCGCCACCAGCGAGCTTACCAGCAGCGAGCCAAGAGCCACTACCAAACCTCTTCTCATCTGTACTCCTTTTGAAGGGATAATAAATGGTAACACTCAAATGTAAAAAATTTGTAAAAATTTCTATACGCGACGGGTAAAAAAGTAGATAAAAGAAGTCCCTTTTCCGGGCTTGGAGACAATCTTGAGGCCAATTTTCTCCTCATCAAGGATATTTTTGACGATATTGAGACCTATGCCAAATCCCCCTTTATCCATATTTTCCCGATAGTACCTATCAAAAATCTTTTGGGGATTTTCGATACCTATCCCGTAGTCTTTAACAGCTAAAATCACTTTGTCCCCACGCTCTTTAAGATAGATTTTGACTTTGGAATTTTCTTTGGAGTACTTGATAGCGTTGGAGAGAGTGTTGTCGATAATTCGTTGGAGCTTGGTTTTATTCATATGTATTGTAGGATGGGCAAAAATTTTATCGATGAGCTCAATATTGCGAAGATTGGCAATCTCTTGAAAATAATCTATCCGTTCTCTTAAAAAGATATCGAGCCAAATAGACTCTTTAGCGTATTCGATACGATCCTTTTTAATCAGATAGTCCATATCGTTGTAGATGTTGGCCAAAGCTTTGGCTGCAGCTTTGATACGGGCTAGATGTTTGTTATGTCCTACTTTACGGCTAAAAAGATCGATATTGACATTGATGATGGAAAGGGGCGTATTGATCTCATGCATCGAGTCTTTAATAAAATTATCCAAAGCTTGGTTGATCTTCTCGAAAGGGGCACTGAAGTTTTTGAGTACTAGATAAGAAAAGAGCAGCAAAATCAGTAATATCCCGATCCCTATGAGCAATGTCATCCGATAAATATGCCACGGATCAAAAGTCTTTGATATCACCAAATATTTGGCTCCAAAATAGATATTTTTGGGAAGTTCTAGGATATAGTAACGATAGGCTCCTTCCTTGTGGTACCCTGGGGTAAAGGCAGTAGGCTCGTGTTTTAATAAAGAAAAAATAGGCTTAAACCGCTCATCATAAAGTCCCGATTGATAGGAGCTAAAACGTGGGTAGACAAAAGGCTCAGGACCTCGGTAGCTCTCCATTTTGGAGATGATTTTTAAAGCCACTTTTTTGAGCTCTTGCTGATTTTTGGCCTCATTGATATCAAGTACCAAAGAAGTATAGACAAATAGCGGTACAAAAAGGACAAGTCCAATGATTATCGTATAAAAAAGAGCGTAGCGTATCGCATATCTTTTAGAATCAAGAATCAATAGTATACCCTACACCATGTACATTTTTTATAATCTCTTTATCAAGTTTTTTACGTAGTTTATTGATATGTACTCGCACATTGGCCGGATCCACATACTCCCCCCACACCTCTTCACAAAAGAGCTCCGGCGTCACCACAGAGCCTCTATGCTTTATCAAAAGTTCTAATATCCGCTGCTCTTGCTTAGTAAGCGGGATAGGAGTCTCCTCTTTGGTAAGAATAAAACGCCTCAAATCATACCAAAACCCATTGCCAAGCTCTACGATATCGCTTTTTGCATCGAAACATTCTCGTTTGAGCACGTTTTTAAGCCGAATTTCTAACTCTTTGAGATCAAAGGGCTTTTTGATATAGTCACAACAGCCAAGCTCAAAACCTTTGGCCAAATCATCCACATGGGTCATAGAGGTGACGAAAATGGCTGGAATGTCGTTTCCCATTTCTCTTAACTGTTTAAGTACCTCAAAGCCGTTGATCCCAGGGACTTTCACATCCAAAAGTACAATATCGTACTTTTGGCTATACAGCTCGTCCAAAAACTCGTCCCCTCGCTCAAACCCTTTGACCTCAAAGCCCAAATCTTCTAAAAACTCCTCGATACTTTGACGTAGTGCATACTCGTCCTCCAATACTAACACTCTCACCTGATCTCTCCTTTGATAGGCACTCTTCTATACTTTTGCAAAATAATATCGATAAGCTCTTCTTTTGTATAGCCTCGTAAAATCTCCCTTGCTTCGCTCGCAAACTCTTTTTTGATCTCTTCATCTTCATTCTTACTCAAAAATTCTAAAACGCTGCGATCATAAACAGAGCGAAAATTCCCTTGGGGATGTTCCCACAAATCGATAATACTAGCAAACTCACTCTTGTTAAAGGAGAGAAAAAAAGATATTTTTTCTTGAAATTTCTCAAAAATTTCTCTACTTTTTCTATCCAGTGCCAAAACAAACATCCCCAAATCTTCTCCAGCACTATTTTGCATCGGCACCGCTACATAAAGATACTTCCCGTCATACAAAAGACCATCTTGCCCAAGTTTGGCCAAATCTACTTCTTGAAGTCTTCTCAAAACAAAATCGTTGTAGTTGGTATTGCTCACTACAAAACCTTGGAGCTGAGGATTTTCTCTCATCAATGTAGCCACATTCAAAAAACGATCCCTCATCAAGGCAATCATCTCAATCCCCTCTTGTCTAAGAGCTTTGGCCAAAGACTCAAAAAAGGAGATAATTTCCACATAACCAATAATTTTATAACCAACTTTCAGGGGCGCTGTAGCTTTAATGGTAAGGAGCCGTCCTGTCTCTATTGAAACCTTTGGCTTAGTAATTTTGAAACTAGAGAGATCTTTGCGAAATCCTTCTATTGGCATACCACTGTACTCTTTATCCCAACTTCTGGCAAATATGGTCAAATCTTTAGCAATGACTTGAGCCCGTATATCTTTATTGAAAGTGTATCGCTTCAGCACATCCAAGGAGGTAGAGAGAATCTGATGGCCCCTCTCCTCATCCAAATCGAGTAACGCCCGCTTGAGCGCTTCGTTTTGAGCTAAGAGAATAGCTAAAGTTAAAGCGTTGGATTTTTGCGCACTCAATCTTTTTTCAAAATAAGATCTTGCAGTATCAGCTATATGTTGGTAGGACTCTTTTTTAATGTTAAGTGAGAGTAAAAAGAAGATAACCGCACCCAAAATGGCTGTGCCCAAAAGTGAGAAAACAAAAAGTTTTTTAATCGATACCCCTTTAGAAGAGGCCGCAAAAGCGGCTCTCTTTTAGTATCTGTATCGGATATAAAGACGTAGGTCTTGCGCTTTGTCTACAGGATTAAGCCCCATAGCTCGTGCTTGATCAATCTCCATAGGAGTACCGCCTTGGCCAAAAAAGGCGTTGCTTCCTGAATATTTATAATCCATATAAGTGTATCGGATTTGTGCGGTCAAAGTTTTGCCGATAAGGTTTTTATTGAACCAAACCTCATACGCATCACCTCTTGTGGCAAGTTTGCTACCGGCTAAAGTATCTTCTGCGTATGTGAAGCTTCTCCAGTATTTGCTTCCATGATTGTACTCAATACCCATTCTTGACTCTTCAATCATAGGTACTGGAAAATTCACACCCACATAAACAGACGTACCCGTTTCGTTATCGTTGCTACCAAGCATTCCATTTTTAGCCGGCATAGTGATATTAAAATTGTCAGGCTGCCCATCATGATTTGTATCCAATTGAGCAAGCATTTGAGCAAACTGCGGATTAACTTGAGCGAGTTGTTGCATCATTCCTTGGATCTGTTGTGGAGAGTATCCCGCAGCCGTCATATCTTGCATAAATTTTTGAAAAGCAGGCTGAACATTGAGGGTATAATTATAGTTGTAATTATTTGGCATCGTTTTAGTAGCTGCGAAACTGACAAAAAAGTTTGTATCATCAAGAAAATCACTGATACCATCGCCAATACCCTCAGCCAAGAAACTGATCGCTCCACCATACATATCCCCAGTTTGGGCAAATTTAAATGCATCCATTCGAGTATTAGTCATCATTTTTTGCATCATTGCGCCATACAATACATTTGGATCTTGAGTCTGTACGTTTGGCGTCATATCCATTACGGTACCTCGTACCATATTCATACCGGGCAAATTCCAGGCTTTAAAAGCAGTCGTATGAACAGAGTACTGACCATCATCGTATGGTACGAAAATAAATCCGGCCAGATCCGTGTTTCTCCAGCCATCTACTTTGGTATACTCGGCTCCACTCATATCCGTAACTCTAAAGGTACCATCTGGATTTTGTTTGATTCCAGCATAACGGACATTTGCATTAGTCATACCTCGACCCATACAAAGTTTAAAATACATTCCAGGAATATTTGTCACATTCTCTAGTTTGAATTTAAAACTCGCTCCATCAAACTCAGTGTTAATGATATGTCCAAGAGGAGATTTTGGTTTTTGATCTTCTCGGTAGTTAGCCAACAATCCATCAGTTGCTGGTCTTCGCCCAAAGGATGCTGTCCACGGGATATCGGCACCTAAGAAACTATCTCCAAGGTAGAGCCAGTATGCCTCTTTGACCCGAAGTTCTCCAGCTGGATTAGGTGTTTCATTGACAATCCAGTCAAAATAGTTAAAACCTTGTTGAGGAGCTGGAAGCTGACCATACGCTTTATAATAGCTGAGTAACCCTTTAAAGACTATATTGCTTGTAGGCGCAAATCCCATACCAAGCCAAAGTCTATTGGAAAAAATTTGATTCCAATCACTACTATCATCTGCATATTTATATCCGATTACATCATATGCCGTTCGAAAATCCACACTCCATTTAATATTATCACCCGCATCATGCGCTTTAATCTCACGAATCTGTCTTTTTAAAGATTTCAGGTTAATTTTTGATTGAGCCTTTTTAAGCTCGGCTATCTCTTTTTTAAGCTGTTCAAGTTCTGCTCGTAAATCTTCTCCTGAAGCACTTCCACTAGCAAAACTTACTGTTGTCATTGCCGCTACAGCAGATAAAACTATCCACTTTTTCATCTTCTCTCCTTATTTCGAAATTGATGCAATACAATAATCATTATAGTGGATTTGCTTTTAAAGAGTACTTAAGTTTTAATGGAGAGAAATTTATGAGAAGTATAAAATATTTTTATAAATTGGAGCAGAGCCCCAAAAATCAGCAACTAGGTACGTTACCGCTGTCGCTAGCGTATCGGAGTAAGGGACAGTCCAAGAAAGAATACATCATCATTACCACCCGCAAAGTACATACTATCTATCATCTATGCTGCCATCTATAGGCACAACGTCTCGTACGATCCCAACAGGGTTTTGTTTTGTAGCCAAACCTTGAAACAATCTCTTTCGTTTTGGCAAATAAAAAATACCAATAAAAAAAAGAAGCAAATAAAATTGAAGACGATGATAAGAATATTACTAATTAAATAGAAATAATGAATAAAAAGCGAACTATTGTTAATTAGGTGTCAATTAAAAGTAATGGAAGAAAATCTCAAACCCTGGCGCCGACCTACTTTTCCACCCCCGAAGGGGGCAGTATCATCAGCGATGCCAAGCTT
>JALWCE010000005.1 GCA_027036935.1 Nitratiruptor sp.
CTCCCACGCCCGGGCCCTACCGGGATGCCACGTTTTTTGGCTTCACGCACAAAGTCCCATACGATGATCATATAGCCCGGAAATTTCATACGATTGATGATATCGATCTCGTGCCTAAGCCGCTCCCAATACTCGCTATGCTTCTCTTTGGGCACATACTTTAGACGCTCTTTGAGTCCCTCTTTGCATATCGTCTCAAAAAGCCGCTCGTCGTTTTCGAAGCTATACCGATCACCATTTGGCAGCTCGATACCACGCTCCTGGGCGTACTCGAGGGTAAATTTGAAATTGGGCGGCGTGGGGTTGCCAAGATTTAATTCCAAATTACACTTATCCACTATCTCTTGGGTATTTTCCAAAGCCTCTGGGATGTCTGCGTAGAGTCTGGCGATCTCTTCGGGAGATTTGAGATAGAACTCATGCACGCTGTGGCGAAGCCTGTTTGGATCGTCGTAGAGCTTGTTCATCGCGATACACATGAAAGCCTCGTGAGGCTCGGCATCCTTTTTTTCCAAATAGTGTGTATCGTTGGTGGCGACGATCTTGATGCCAGTCTCTAGGCTTAGCCTAATAATCTGCTCGTCGATGTTGTACTGATCCTCGATGCCGTGGCGCATCAGCTCTAGATAAAAATCATCGCCAAACACCTCTTTGTACCACAAAGCGATCTTTTTGGCCTCCTCGTAGCCTTTGGCGCCAAATTTGAGATTTTTTTCATTGGTGTTGAGATGCCAGTTGACCTCCCCTTGCAAGCATGCACTGGTGCAGATGAGCCCCTCGGAGTGCTCGGCCAACAGCTTTTTGTTGATCCTAGGATAGTAGTAGAAGCCTTTGATATAGCTCATGGAGCTAAGATACATGAGATTTTTATAGCCCGTTTCGTTTTTGGCAAAAAGACAGAGATGAAATCGTTGACGAGTGGACTTATCGCCAAGATCATCGGAGTTGTGTAGATATGCTTCCATCCCGATTATTGGCTTGAGCCCCTCGGCTTTCATCGTTTTGTAAAAATCGATAGCTCCAAACATATTGCCGTGATCCGTCATCGCTACGGCGCTCATCCCAAGCTCTTTTGCCTTTTTGGCCAGAGCTTTTATCTTGTTGGCGCCATCCAGTAGCGAGTATTCGGTATGCAGATGCAGGTGGGTAAATTGTGGCTTCATCCAATCTCCAAGGAGTTTTTGTTACCATTATAGAAAAATTTAGCTAAAGAGGGGCTATGAAAAACATCGTACTAATAGGCTTTATGGGTGTAGGTAAAGGCACGCTAGCGCGTGCAATCGCAAAAAGAAGCGATATCTATGCCGTGGATACGGACGATCTGATAGAGAGTCTCACCAATACAAAGATCAAAAAGATTTTCAAAAAAAAGGGTGAAGCATATTTTAGAGCCCTCGAACAGCGTACTGCCGACTGGCTTGCCCAAAATGTCCAAAACTCCGTTATTTCCACGGGCGGCGGCTTTTACAAGGTCAAAAATCTTAAAGATATTGGTACTATCGTCTACCTCAAAGCCGATT
>JALWCE010000006.1 GCA_027036935.1 Nitratiruptor sp.
GGAATACTCCATGCCAATGTGCATAATCTGGGCTTCCCATAGCTGCACCATGTCTAAATCTTCTTCCTTCATGATGCCATAGGTAATAGTATAGTTTGAAGAATGGGTCACTCCATACATCAGATTTAATTAAACCTTTTGATTTTAAATCTTTCATTAATTTGTTAGCAAATGCTTTGTATTCATTGTAAACTTTTACAGCTGCATCTACTCTTTGGAAATAATTGTTTGTAAATGTAGCTTGGTGACAAGTCATACAAACTTTTTTCATATCAGCTCTAGCTGCTTCTGGACCTGCAGGATTACCAGCTTTTGGATTACCTCTAATTACAGTTTTGCCACCAATAACTTTTCCTCCACCTTTCCAGAATGCCCAACCAGCTGTTTCATATCCACCAGTTCTTAAGAAGCTATCTGGTGCCCAAAGATTCCATTTAAGTCTAAGTGATACGTTGTGAGTTGATTTAAGACCATTAATTGCTGCCATATGACATGTAAAACATGTAGCAGCTCTTAGAGTTTTACCAGGGATTTGCTCACCTGTATCGAATTTATAATCTTCTTCATTTGTATCAAAAATATGTCCATGTACACTTGATTCAAAAACTTCTTTCATTGGATGGTCTGGTCCTAAGTGACAGTTACCACAGCTTGCTGGATGTCTAGCTTCAGCTGCGCTAAATTTATGTCTGCTGTGACAGCTTAGACAGTTTCCAACACCTCCATCTGGATATAATGAAGCAATACCATCATTTGGCCAAGTTCTTGGGTCTGGAACACCATTTTTATCAAGTTTTATAGTTGTTCCGTGACATTGGATACAAATGTTTGCTACGTTTAAATCAGCAATTTTTGGATTTTTTTCATTTGCATAAAATACCCATCCATCTCTTCTAATACCTTTTGCCATTTTATCGCCAGGTACGCCATTTAGAGTTGGATTTCTACCTTTTAAACTTTCATAATAATATGAAAGTTTAGTCATTAAATATCCATGTTTAGTTCCATTTACTGCAAGCCATTGAGCTGCACCTCTTGCGTGTCCAGAGTTTAGATATTCTTTAACTTCTTTTGCGTGACATTTTGCACAAGTTACAGATGAAACAGCAATTTGAACAGTCCAGTTAGCACCTTGCATTGGGTGATTTTTGAATGCAGTTGGATAGTCTTTTGGTACTACGTGACATTCAACACAGCCTACACCTGCTTTTGCGTGTTTAGAATGTTGCCAATCAGCTACAATTCCAGGGTCAGTAGTTTTGTGACACATTAAACATTGGTCGTTACTTACACCTTTTGGGTGAAAGTTTTTAAGTTTTTTGTAATTTGGGTTAGAATCTAAGCTGTTAGCTGCAAATGCTACAGATGTAATTGCTGCTACGCTTAGACCTGCTGTTAGTGCTTTTTTCATTTTTCACTCCTTTTGAGACTATCTCTTTAAAATTTTATAAAATAAACGTGTCTCAAAAGTGCCAAAAGTATAATTTTTAAAAAATTTTTAATATTTTCCTTTAAGAG
>JALWCE010000007.1 GCA_027036935.1 Nitratiruptor sp.
CACCAAAAGCGCCATCCAAAAAGCGCTGCAAAATCCTCGCACCATCGATATGAACAGAGTCAACGCCCAGCAGGCAAGACGACTGCTGGATCGAATCGTGGGCTATAAGCTAAGCCCCCTCCTCTCCTCCAAAATCCAAAGGGGACTGAGTGCTGGACGGGTCCAGAGCGCCGCACTCAAGCTCGTAGTCGATCGAGAGCGAGAGATCCAGGCTTTCAAACCCCAAGAGTACTGGAGCATCGATGCGCTCTTCAACGATACGATCGAGGCTTCATTGGCTGAATATGAGGGGCAAAAACTTGGCAAAATGGATATCAAGACCAAAGAGCAGGCCCAAAATATAGTCCAAAAGGTCAAAAACGAACCATTCGTGGTGGCCAAGATCGAAAAGAAGCGGCGAGTCACCAAATCCCCCGCTCCTTTCATGACCTCTACACTCCAGCAAGCCGCCTCCAGCCAGCTGGGATTTAGCCCCAAAAAGACGATGATGCTGGCCCAAAAACTCTACGAAGGGGTCCAGACACAAAAAGGGATCACGGGAGTGATCACCTATATGCGAACAGACAGCCTCAATATCGCCAAAGAGGCTCAAGAAGCTGCAAGGGAACTGATCGCCCAAAAGTTTGGCCAAGAGTATCTGCCCCAAAAACCAAAGCGATACGCCACCAAATCCAAAGGAGCCCAAGAGGCCCACGAGGCGATACGCCCCACCATGCTCGACTTCACTCCAGAAGTGGCCAAAAACTATCTCACACCAGATGAACTCAAACTCTATACCCTCATCTACAACCGCTTCTTGGCCTCCCAGATGAAAGATGCCATCTTCGAGACTCAGACGATCTATTTTAAAAGTCCAAGCTCCACTTTTAAAGCCAGCGGGCGCAAACTTATCTTTGATGGCTTTTACAAGGTGCTGGGCAACGAGGATAAAGACAAACTCTTGCCAGAGCTCAAAGAGGGGCAAGAGGCCAAACTGAGCAAAATCGAAGCCCATCAGCACTTCACAGAGCCTCCAACCCGGTTTTCGGAAGCGAGCCTTATTAAGATGCTAGAATCTTTAGGAATTGGGCGGCCATCCACGTACGCTCCTACCATTGCTTTGCTGCAAGCAAGAGAGTACATCGAGCTAGAAAAAAAGGCGATCAGACCTACCCAGACCGCTTTTCAAGTCATCGAAGTGCTCGAAAATCATTTTCCCGACATCGTCGATAGCGGTTTTACTGCCAAAATGGAAGAGGAGCTTGATGAAATCGCCGAGGCCAAAAAGGATTGGCAACGAGTACTCAAAGAGTTTTACGATCCATTCATCGAGCTCATCGAAAAGGGTAAAAAAGAGATAAAAAGCCAAAAAATCGCCATCCCCATAGGCCGCAGCTGTCCAGAGTGCGGGGCGGAGCTGGTCAAAAGGAAGGGGCGATATGGCGAGTTCATTGCCTGTAGCGCCTTTCCAAAATGTAAATATACAGAGCAGCTCAAGAGCGAAAATCCCCAAGAAGTCAGTGATGAAAGATGTGAGAAATGCGGCTCGCCAATGGTAGTCAAACGAGGTCCTAGAGGCGAATTTTTGGCCTGCAGCGCTTATCCAGAATGCAAAAACACAAAACCTTTAGCCAAAAAGGAGCTTAAAAAACTAGAAGTCAAATGTCCCGAGTGCGGTGGAGATATCGTGGAGCGCTTCAGTCGCCGGGGTAAATTTTATGGCTGTTCCAATTATCCAGAGTGCACTTTTCTCTCAAAATTTGAGCCAACAGATAAAAAATGTTCTGAGTGCGGCTACATAATGGCCAAACGCACTTTTCGAGGTAAAGAGGTGTATGAGTGCATCAAATGTAAACATAAAGAGGAGTGATGAATATTGGCATCATCTCAGATACGCACGATAAATTAGACAATACTAAAGAGGTCGTGCAAAAGCTGCAAGAGCACAATATAAGCTACCTCATCCACGCAGGGGATATCGGTCAAAAGGTACTCAACTATCTTGATACCTTAGATATTACCACTATCGCAGTCTATGGCAATACCGATACCTCTGTAGATAGCTCCAAGCTGCAAAAGGTGCGATTGCACAAACAGCCTTACTATTTTACAATCGGTGCAACTACTTTTAAGCTCATGCATCAACCCTATTTCCTTACTCCCGATAGCAATGTGGTGATTTTTGGCCATCTGCATAAATTCTCCTGTGAAAAGGCCAAGAGTCTCTTCATCAACCCCGGTGA
This sequence comes from Nitratiruptor sp., assembly GCA_027036935.1. Lineage (GTDB taxonomy): Bacteria > Campylobacterota > Campylobacteria > Campylobacterales > Nitratiruptoraceae > Nitratiruptor. The sequence continues at coordinate 2,223 of JALWCE010000007.1, forward strand.
AGTATGTGCAAGAGAAAAGCCCCGCATAGAGTCCGCCCTTTTAGATTTGGATACAATGAGAGTTACCTATCTGTATAAAGAAAATAGTTGGAAAAGCGAAGAGGTGTGTGCATGAAAGTCTATCTATGTGCCATCAGCAACATAAGCAGCGGCGTATGTGCCGAAGATTGCGGCTTTTGTACCCAAAGCACCAAATATAAAGCCGACATCCCCCGCTACAAATATAAAGCCATCGAAACTATCGTGGATGAGGCCAAAAAGGCCAAAGCGGCCAAAGCGATAGGTTTTTGCCTCGTCACCGCCGGCAAGGGGATCGACGAGAAGATCCTCGACTTCGTCTGTCGTGCTGCCCATGCGGTCAAGAAAGAGGTACCAGATATCTCTTTGATCGGCTGTAACGGAACGGCCACAACACAGCAGCTCAAAGAGCTCAAAAAACACGGCATCGACAACTATAACCACAATCTCGAAACTGCTCGCAGCTACTACCCTACCATTTGCACGACCCATAGCTGGGAGGAGCGGTACCAAACTTGCCTAAGCGCCAAAGAAGCCGGACTCAATCTTTGTACCGGTGGGATTTTTGGCCTTGGAGAGAGCGAAGCGCAACGCCAAGAGTTTATTGAGCAAATAGCAAGCCTTGAGCCTATGAGCGTACCAATCAACTTTTTCCATCCAAACCCTGCCCTACCGCTTCCTCAAAAGATAATGGAGAAGAAAGAGGCGTTGGCGCTCATTCGCCAAATACGATCCACACTGCCAAAAGCTATGGTGATGGTAGCGGGGGGTCGGGAACTTGTTTTTGGCCAGCAGTGGCCAAGCATCCTCGAAGCCGGAGCCAATGCCATCGTCATTGGAGACTACCTCACCACAAAAGGGGAGTGTCCTGACAAAGATTTGCAAACCCTGCATGATTTGGGCTATGAGATAGCCACTAGTTGTCATGAGTGAGATTAGTATTATCCTCATCATCTCTTTGATCATCTTCTCCTCCCCTTTTGTCTCCAAACTCACCTCCTTGCCCACCTCGGTAGTGGAGATCATCGCCGGAACCATTTTTGGATCTTTGGGGCTTTTGCATCACGGACCCCTTTTTGAGCTGGTGGCTGAATTTGGCTTTTTGTATCTGATGTTTTTAGCCGGACTTGAAGTTGATCTTAAAAAAATCCTCTCTCTTCCAAACTCCACACTCAAAAGCGGTCTACTGTATATTGTTTTGCTCTATCTCCTCTCTTTTGCAATCGTCAAATATATGAATTTTGACATGATGTTTGCCGCCATTTTTCCACTCATCTCCGTAGGACTCATCGCCGCACTCAAAAAGGAGTATGGAAAAGAGAGCTGGCTCGATCTAGCTATTGCCATCGGGAGCCTTGGCGAAGTGGTCTCTATCGCCGTCCTTACTGTTTTAAGTGCAATGATGGAATTTGGGATAGGAACTAAATTTTATCAAACGCTTGCAATTTTACTCCTCTTTTTACTCTTGATTTTGGCTCTTTTTAAATTTTTGCAGGTCCTTTTTTGGTGGTATCCAGAGCTCAAAACGATTCTTATGCCCAAAATAGACAATGAAGAGCAAGATATCCGTCTCTCCATGGCTCTTTTTTTTACGCTTATTGCCATAATGCTCTATCTTCATCTCGAAGTGGCTTTTGGCGCTTTTATAGCCGGTATTTTCATTGCCACCTTTTTTGAGCACAAACGAAGTCTCCCCCACAAACTCTCAGCTTTTGGCTTTGGCTTTTTAGTACCCATCTTTTTTATCTTCACCGGCAGCAGTTTTAAGATATCGGCTTTATGGATGGAGGGGATTGTAAACGGGGCGCTGGTTATTACGACTATTATGATATTTATTCGCATCGCCGCCTCAATGGTATTTTATAAAATTCTATCTCTTGCAGATAAAATACTTTTTGCCCTTTCCCACTCTATGCCCTTGACTTTGCTTGTAGCCATCGCCACACTCGCCTTACACTCTCGCGTTATCGATGAGTCTGGGTATATGGCTTTTATTTTGGCCAGTATTTTAGAAGTGATCGTAGCTATGGTCGTGATACGGATAATGATGCGTCTTAAAGGCAAGAAATTCGATAATTTTCCCCTCTTTGGAGATCTACTCGACAATCTTTGGAAACTGAGATAGCCATTCGATAAAAGCTCGAATGAGCTCCAAGCTGTATTTGATGAAAAAGAGGATGCTCCAAAACGATCCTTTTGCTTGGGAAATCGCTCTTTTTGATAAAATCGAGGACAATCTTTTTGGGCGAATCTAGCACAAAAGAACGTTTGAGCCGATCTGGGGTCTGAATAATCAAAAAATCGGGATAGACCAATATAGTTCCAAATCTATACTCTATTTTTCTTAAAAGGAGCGGATCGTTAGCAATAGAGCTACTCTGAGCGCTTTGGATACTGCGAGCGCCGGTACTTGAGGCGTAGGGCGTCACGGGATGGGGGGGAGATTCACCTGGCAGAATAAAAGGGTTTACTCTTGCATATCCTAAAACTATACAACACCATAGCAGCAACGATACTTTTTTCATTGTTCAGGCTCCAATTCCTTTAACTCAAAATATTTTTTTTGCAATCTTGCGTTCTCTTTTTTCAAAAACTCAATTTTCCTTTGGAGTGTCTTTTCCTGAACGTCAAGCTTGTACAACACCTCGACCGAATTGGTGCCAAAAAGCAGCAAACCTATATACACGCCCAGAAAAATGAGCACTACAAAGAAAAATAGATACTTCCCGACTACTCCCAACCACCCTCTTGAGGGGGGGAGGGAGTCTAATAGCTCTTCTGGTCGTTCAGCCATTACTTGCCAAAGAGCTCTTTACCGATATACTCTGGATAGAGTAAATCTCGTTCAATCTCCAAAAGTCTGTTGTACTTGGCGGTACGCTCTCCTCTTGCCGGAGCTCCGGTCTTTATCTGGCCAGTATTGAGCGCTACCGCAAAATCGGCGATAAAGGCGTCTTCGCTCTCTCCACTTCTGTGGCTCATCACACATCGGTAGTCGTTTCTTTGGGCCAGTCGTACTGTCTCCATCGTCTCGCTGACGCTTCCGATCTGATTTGGTTTGATGAGGATAGCGTTGGCCACACCCTCATCGATTCCTTTGCGTAGAATTTGTGGATTGGTTACAAAAATATCATCGCCGACAAGTTGGATTGTATCTCCAAGTTTTTGGGTCAAAATCTTCCATCCTTGCCAATCGTCCTCAGCCATTCCATCTTCTAAGGATACAATTGGAAAGCGCTCAACAAGATCTGCATAAAATTCTACGAGCTCCTCGGCGCTGAGCACTTTGCCATCACCCCTGAGCTCATACTTGCCATCTTTATAAAATTCGCTGCTCGCCGCATCCAAAGCGATATTGACCTGCTCGCCCGGCTTGTATCCCGCTTTTTCGATGGCTTTGAGGATATATTCGATGGGTTCTTCGTTGTTTTTGAAGTTCGGAGCAAATCCCCCCTCATCACCCAAAGCCGTAGGGTGGCCATCCTCGGCCAAAAGCTTTTTGAGGGTATGGTAGATCTCGCTGCTGGCTCGTAGAGCCTCTTTATACTCCTCAAATCCGCTTGGTAAAATCATATACTCTTGTAGATCCACATCGTTATCGGCATGGGCTCCGCCGTTGATGATATTGAGCATCGGCGTAGGCAGTACAAGAGCGTTGGAGCCTCCAAGATAGCGATACAGCGGCAGATGTAAACTTTTTGCCGCCGCTCTAGCTACGGCCATAGAGACGCCCAACACCGCATTTGCGCCAAGCTTAGAGTAGTTTTGGGTGCCGTCGAGCTCTTTCATAATCGTATCGATTTGGGTTTGATTGTATGGAGAGAGCCCCACAAGCTCGTCGGCTATAGCTACTTCTACATTTTCGCAGGCTTTAAGCACCCCTTTGCCAAAATAGCGCTCATCCCCGTCTCGCAGTTCCAAAGCTTCCCGTTTGCCAGTACTCGCTCCGCTTGGCACTATCGCACTAGCTACCGTGCCGTCACTAAGCACTACGGTGGCTTTAACCGTGGGATTGCCCCTGCTATCTAACACCTCTTGAGCCGCAATATTGTCAATATAGACCATTTACTCTCCTTCTTGTGTGATTTCTTCTTCTGGTATCATCATCACGCTATCGTTTAGACCCATCGCCTTTTTAATCTCTTGCTCTATTTGCTGCGCTACTTCGGGATGTTCTTTCAGATAGGTCTTGGCGTTTTCGCGACCCTGACCAAGCTTGATATCTTTGTAGCTAAACCAGCTACCACTTTTATCTACGATGTCAAGCTTTACGCCATAATCGATAAGCTCCCCTTCTTTGCTGATTCCCCTCCCAAACATAATGTCAAATTCGGCTTGACGAAATGGCGGAGCTACCTTGTTTTTAACTACTTTGGCCCGTACGCGGTTGCCTATTTGGTTCTCCCCTTGCTTGAGCGTCGCCACCCGCCGCACATCTATACGTACCGAAGCGTAAAATTTCAATGCATTCCCGCCCGTCGTCGTTTCTGGCGAGCCATACCCCATATTCGCGATCTTCATACGGATCTGATTGATAAAAATCACCGTAGTGCCCATCTTGTGCACTACGCCCGTAAGCTTTCGCAAAGCCTGACTCATCAGTCTAGCCTGTAATCCCACATGAGCATCGCCCATATCTCCTTCAATCTCCGCTTTGGGCGTAAGAGCGGCTACGGAGTCAATAACGATCACGTCCACGGCTCCGCTTCTAGCGATCGTCTCTACGATCTCTAAAGCCTGTTCTCCAAAATCTGGCTGACTAACCAACAAGTTGTCCACATCCACGCCCAAATTTTTGGCGTAAAACATATCCAAAGCGTGCTCGGCATCGATAAAAGCAGCTATACCCCCTCTTTTTTGCGCTTCGGCAATAATTTGCAAAGCCAAGGTAGTTTTGCCCGAGCTCTCAGGTCCATAAATCTCTACGATACGCCCTTTGGGTACGCCTCCAATACCCAAAGCCATATCCAATCCCAGCGAACCGGTAGAGATGGACTCGATCGGTTCAATCTGCCGCTCCCCTAGTTTTACCAAAGCCCCTTTACCGAAAGCTTTATCGATCTGTTTGAGCGCCAACTCCAACGCTTTTTGTTTATTTGCATCCATTATTCAACCTCTTTGATCCTTTTATGATATTTTATCTTTTTTTCCTTACTAACAGCAAAAATAGGAGCTTCGATATAATTGGTTTGTGATTTTATCCAAAAGGAGATAAATGTCCAGCTACTGCGTTGCTCACTCTCCCGATGCTGATGACATTTTTATGTTTTATGCCATCAAATTTGGCTGGATTGGCTCTAAGCTCATCCATTTCCAAAGCGAAGCGCAAGATATCCAGACCCTCAACGAAAAGACTTTGCAAGGTTGGTACGACATTAGTGCCATTAGCTTTGCTCTGTATCCATATATTCGCGACGAATACGCACTTCTACGTACGGCCACAAGCTTTGGCCAAGGGTATGGCCCCAAGCTCATCAAAAAAAGAGGCAAACGGCTCAAGCCCAACTTCACAGTGGCTCTAAGTGGCCGTTATACTACCAACGCTCTACTTTTTCGCATAGCCTATCCCAAGGCAAGGCCTGTATATATGAACTTTTTGGAGATCGAAAAGGCGGTGATTGAGGGGAGAGTGGACGCTGGCGTACTGATCCACGAGTCGATTTTGGACTTTGACGAGAGCCTGGAAGTGGAGCGAGAACTTTGGGATATCTGGATGGAGCTGGCAGGCGAAGATCTGCCTTTGCCTTTGGGGGGTATGGCTCTTAGGCGATCCATCCCACTGCTTAAAGCGATCGAATGTGAAAAGATACTCACCAAAGCAGTACGGGTAGCCAACAACCACAAAGAGCTTTTGAGCAAAATGCTACTGGAGCGAGGACTGGTGCGCATAGAGGAAGAAAAGCTTCAAAAATATCTGCAGATGTACGCCAACGAGGAGTCGATACAGATGGGGCCCATCCACTACAAAGCCATCGATAGACTCTTTTGGATCGGGTACGAGCATGGCTTTTATGACTGTCCAATCAAGGCTCAAGACTACCTGATCCCTCAAGAATACACAAAAATCCGGTTTAGCCAGTGAAAAAGCGTATCGATTTTTCCCGCTATAGCTCTATCAAGATAGGCCCCATATGCGACGTGGAGGTGATCGAGCGGATCGATCCAGAGTATGAGGAGCTCTTTTTGGTGGGTAAAGCCAATAACCTTTTGCTCTCTCCCGCTCCCCCGCCTCTGGCGATTTTGGGCAAAAATTTCGACTATATCCGCATCGAAAAGGATGAGCTCGTCGTAGGAGCGGCCACACCCACCGGCAAAGTGGTCAGCTTTTGTAGGCGCCACGATATCGCAGGATTTGAATTTTTGGCCAAACTGCCGGGCACTATTGGGGGAGCCGTGCGGATGAACGCGGGAGTCAAGGAGTACGAGATCAAAAACGTACTACGATGGATCCGCACCCACAAAGGCAAAATTTTGGCCAAAGATTTGGGGCTGGAGTATCGCAAAAGTAGTATCGACTCCATCGTCTATGAAGCAGGCTTTACGCTCCAAAGAGGCTACAGTGAAAAATTGCGCCAACAGCTCCTTTTGCTTCGCTCCAACCAACCCAAAGAGCCAAGTGCGGGCAGTGTGTTTAAAAATCCCCTGGGGGAGTATGCGGGCAGACTGATCGAGGCGGTAGGTCTTAAGGGCAAAAAGATCGGCAATATGGCCTTTAGCCCTATCCACGCAAATTTTTTGGTCAATCTAGGGGGTGGCAGATATGAAGAGGCGATGGCTTTGATCAAGGAAGCAAAAGAGAAAGTCTTAGATAAATATGGGATCGTATTGCAAGAAGAGGTCATTATTCTATAGGGAGTCCCCTCCCCCTATAGAGCAGTGGGGCCAAACCCCCAAGAGTTACGCCTTGGCAGCTTTTTTGGCAGCTTCGAGCGCCTCTTCGTAGTTTGGCTCTTCGGTGATCTCTGGCACGAGTTGCTTATAGACAACATTTCCATTTTCGTCGATGACGAAGATAGCCCTTGCCAAGATTCCTTTTAAAGGTCCTTCAGCGATTACCACACCATACTTTTCACCAAAATCTCTATTTCTATAATCGCTAGCAACTGTGAGATTTTCCACGCCTTCGGTAGAACAAAATCTTTTACTTGCAAACGGCAGGTCCATGGAAACCACAGTCACGTCTACGCCTTCAATATTTGCAGCCTCTTCGTTGAACTTTCTGGTCTCAGTAGCACATACTGGAGTGTCAAGCGATGGTACTACGACGATCATCTGTACATTCCCCTGTGCGCCGCCTACCTTTTTTTCGGCCAAATCGGTAGTCACAACAGTTGCCTCAGGAGCTTTATCCCCTACGTTTACTTCGTTGCCTTCGAGTTTTACTTCGTTTCCTTTAAGTTTTACAGTCGCCATTGCAACCCCTTTTTTAGATTTTTGAGTACTTTATGGTAGTACCGATGAAGAAATTATAACTAATTAGGATAAATTTACTCCTATTTAAGACTTTTAATGATTTTCTTAATGAAAATTTAAATAAAACAGCTGCGAGGCAGTGCTTGCAGTTCTTGCATATCGATAAAATCTCTCATCTTATAGGCTTCGATGGCGGCTCGTCCTATCATCGCCGCATTGTCACTGCAAAACTCAAGCAAAGCAAAGGAGATAGGGATAGAGCGCTTGGCACACTCTTGTTCAAAAGAGTTTCTCAAAGCCATATTGGCACTCGCTCCTCCAACGATGGCAAAATCTTTTGGCTTGTAAAGCTCGCAGGCTCTGCTCGTCTTTTGCAAAAGATGGGTGATAGCCGCTTTTTGAAAAGAGGCGGCAATATCGGCCATATCCTGTTCGCTCAAATTTGGTAGCTCTTCCAAAGCAAGCCGCACGGCGTTTTTAAGTCCAGAAAAGCTAAAGGCAAGCTTATTGGAGCGACGTAAGGGAATGGGGAAATCGAAGCGGTTTGGATCGCCTTTTTGGGCAAGCCTTTCGATGATAGGACCCCCGGGATAGCCAAGTCCCATCATCTTGGCTACTTTATCAAAACTCTCCCCAAAACTATCATCTAAAGTAGTGGCGAGGACTTTGAGCTCCTTATAATTATGCACATCCAGTATCATCGTATGGCCCCCAGAGACTAGCAAAACCATTTTAGGTAACGCTGCCTCTTTTTCGATAAAGAGGGAGTAGACGTGACCCACTAGATGATTGACCCCAATAAGTGGCTTTTGGAGTGCGATATGCAAGGCCTTGGCCATCATAATCCCTTCCATCAGCGTTACTGAAAGTCCGGGCTCGTTGGTGACGGCTATGGCCTTGATATGGGGCAAAAACTCTTTGGCCTCCTCCAAAATATTCGGTAAAGCCTCGGCATGTAGACGGCTGGCAAGCTCTGGTACCACGCCCCCATACTCGCTGTGCTCCAGCTCTTGGGATATCTTTTTGTGAAAGAGAAGCTTATAGTCGGATATACGAGTGACTGCGATGGAGCTATCGTCGCAGCTGCTCTCGATACTGAGGATCATATCGGCTCCGATAGCACGCTCGGATCCCGTTTGGCCCACTCTAACACCCAAGGCCACGGGCCATAGCCGCTCTTGTGGTTGATATGTCCTGCGTTTTGCAAAATTAGCATCTCGATACCAAAGTGGCGCTGATATTCATGGGCCTCATCCAAACCAAGGTAAGGATCATTAGTCGAGACCACCATCATCGCCTCTTTGGCTCCTAGGTTTTTTGGCAGCTGGTGAGGAAAAAAGTGTTTGAGCAATTCGATATTGGTATGGCGTGCAGGGGGAGCTACCAAAAGCAACCGTTCCACCTCCTCGATCCCCTCCTCACATAAAGCAAACCAAACGGTACAGGCCAAAGAGTGACAGATGACGGTGGTGGGACGAAACTCCTGCAGATGCTTACGAAACTGCGCCATCCATCTCTTTTTGTTGGGATGGTGGGGATGGTGGATGAGCGGAAAGCTCACGGTCCCATACTCTTTAGCAAGTTCTGCGGCCAGCCACGCTTGCCAGTGGGGATAATCGCTCCCTCCCCATCCGTGCAACAACAAAAATTTATCCATTCTTCTCCTCCACTTCCGCTTCGATCGGCTCATCTTTTTTTATCTCTTTTGGTAGCTCTTTTGGGGGATTGTCGTTTCGTAACACCCCCAAAAGACGCTGCTCTTGATCTGGGCTTAGTTTCCCCTCGGCAATGGTGTCGATGATCTTGTTGGCGATGGCGATTTTGGCTTCGTGTTCTTTGAGGCGAAAATATTTTTCCAGATTGTCGTGGTAGGCGATGAGCTTGTCTTTACGATTTTTATAAAAGTAAAGCAGCACCAACACCACAACGAGCAAGAGGATAAATGCCCCAAGCGAATAGAGCAAAAACCGCTTTTTAAGCTCGATCTCTTTTTGGGCGATATATTTTTGATTTTGCAGCTCCACTAGCTCTCTTTGCTTTTTGAGCTCCAGCTCTTTGAGTTTGTACTCTTGCTCTATCTTTTGGAGCTCTAGCTGCTGCTTGGCTTTGATGCGGGCTAGCTCGATCTGCTTTTGAGCCTCCTTTTTACTGCGCTCAAGGGCCAGCTTTTCTATCTGCTCTTGCATTTTGGTCAGCGCCAACTCCTTTTGTCTGTTCGCCTCCTCTTTGGCTTTTTGGAGTCTGGCTTCAATGCGAGCCTTTCTAGCTTCAAGCTCATCCAATTTTTTATCAGCGGGCATCCTTGCCTCAAAACATCCGCTCAACAGCAACACCACAACAAGCAGACTAAAGATTTTGTACATACCGGCGCACCTCATCGTCAATAGCAAAAACCTCCTCCAAACTCTTTGGTTCTATATCAAAATGCTCCCATGCTCTCAAAATTGCTCTAGCAATATCCCCAAAACAGAAGCTTCCATTCAAAAATTGCTCTATTGCCGCTTCATTAGCCGCATTGAGCACCACCCCTTTTTTTGGTTTGGCCAAAAGCTCCTCTTTGATACTCCACACTGGATAGCGCTTGGGATCTATCGGCAAAAAAGAGAAACTCCGACCAACCAGATCCACGGGCTCCAAAATCTTTTGCTCTCGCACCCCCAAAGCGTAGGCGATAGGCAGCCGCATATCGGCAAGGCTTGCGTGCAAGGTAGTCGAGCCATCCACAAACTCCACCGCCGCATGGATGATACTGCTTGGCTCTATCATAGCATCGATTCGATCGATACCAAATAGCCAGTAAGCCTCCAAAAGTTCAAACAGCTTATTGACCATCGTAGCGCTGTCGATGGTAATCTTTGGCCCCATCTTCCAGTTGGGATGGCGAAGTACCTCCTCTAAGGTAGCCTTTTGTATTTGTTGGATATCCCACTCTCGCAAAGCACCCCCACTGGCAGTGAGCAGCAGCCTTTGTGGCGTATAAGAGTTTTGCAATAGATACCACAACCCAAAGTGCTCACTATCAATAGGTATGATACGAGACCGCTCCAAAAAGGCTCCCGCTACCACCAGTGATTCTTTGTTGGCCAAAGCTACTTGCTTGCCAAGCTCGAGGCTTTTTTGCGTAGGCCGAAGTCCCAAAAAACCCACAAGGGCGTTGACCACCAGCTTCGACTCGCTCATTTCAAGGGCTTGGAGTATTCCCTCCTTACCGCTGAGCACCACGGGCGCCTTGATATCGGCTGGTTTGGCGGTGACTACGATGCGGGGTTTGAAGCGCTCTATCTGCTTTTTGAGTAGCTCAATGTTGTTGCCGGCTACTAGCACCTCCACCTCGATCCCAAAGCGCTCGCAAATATCTAGCGTATTGGTGCCGATAGAGCCGGTGGAGCCAAGCAAAGCTATCATAGCAGTCCTCTTAAGAGCACCACCATCGCTGGAGCTGCGAAAAGATATCCGTCCACACGATCAAGTACTCCCCCGTGACCTGGCAAAATATTGCCGCTATCTTTGAGGCCGGCTCGTCGCTTGAGATAGCTTTCAAAAAGATCGCCAAAGATAGAGGCGATGGAGACTAAGAAAGAGATGAGGACTCCAAAAGGCAGATCCACAAGCACCAAGGCATACCAACTCCCAAACGCCGTAGCCAGCGCTACGCCGCCAATTACTCCCTCCCATGTCTTTTTGGGCGAAGTTTTACAAAATGGATGGCGGCCTATCAAACGACCTACCACGTACGCCCCAATATCGGTGGAGGCCACCACGATTACCAGCCAGATCATCGCCTCCATACCAAAATCATGATAGAGCGAAAATAGAAACAAAAAGGAGGCCACAGGATACAAAAAGGGTAAAAATTTCTTCCAATCTCTATCTTGCGTATAGGCTTCGTATGAGGCAAAAATAAGTGCCACCACAAAAAACAGATCGTCCGGATTTGGATAAAAGGCCGCCACCAGCCACAGGGCAACCGCCCAAAAGTATAAGGTATTATACTCCTCCATACCATAAAGTTTCAAAGCTTCATAAAAACCAAAAAGATACAAAAGGCCCAAAAAGGCCCAAGTGAGAAAAAAGCTGTCTACCCACGCTATCAAACTCACTACAACAATAAGCAAAACTCCCGTTATGACACGCTTTGTCAGTTCGTTCATCTCTCGTTCTTTCATGAATTTTTATTGTTCTATTGTAACAGGAATTGTCTTATATTTTACATACTCCACATTAGCTCCTTCTTTTGGCTTAACATTGCGGCGCTGGGTATAGTCTACAAGATAGCGTCCAGGATGCTCCACGCTAAATTGGGCGCAAAGTTTTGCCGCCTGTTTGAGCACATGAGTAGGTAGATTTTGCTTATTCGTAGAGACAATCACATGGGCAGAAGGAATGTCTTTAAGATGGAGCCAGATATCGCTTGCCTTTGCCTTTTTAAGAAGTTCCACATTGCCCCTTTTGTTTTTGCCTACATAGACACCAAATCCGTCTATGAGAAATTTCTCGTAATTTTTCTCTTTTTTTCTCTCGCTTTTAGCCCTTTTTGGAAAGAGCAGCTCTATTTGCTCTGGGCTCTTGGCTCTTTGAATGATAGCTCGCTTTTTAGTCAAAAACTTGAGTTTTTCTTCGATATTTTCTCGCTGGATATGGATATTTGCCGCTTTTTGGCGCAGCTTCTTAGCTCTGGCAAAAAGGAGTCTTGCCCCATGGGCCGGGTTTTGCGCCTCTTTGGGCAGCTCGATGGTGATGGGATTGCCCTCAAAGTCCTTGGTTTTCAAACACTCCTGATAAGTTGGCATTTGATGTAGATTAGCTAAAAGTATGTTTGCCTTGTTCTCCTCTTCCTTAGCTTTTTTCAATAGATCCTCCTCCTTTTCGAGCCCCTCCAAAAGCTGGCGGAGTTTTTGCTCTTGTTTAGATAGTTGTAAAGATTTGGCCGATTTTAAAACGCTCAGACGCTTTTGTCGCTCTTTTTCATATAGATCTTGTAGATACTTTTCCATATCCTCGATAATCAATGGGCTTTTATCCAATTTTTTAGGGGGTGGCAGAGGATGAAGAGGTCGCCCCGGACGAATATCTCTATGATAGTCGTGATGCAATGCCTCTAAAACATTATCTTTGTCATCCAAAATGATGGCGTTTGCATGGCGGCCGGTGAATTCTAGCTGCAAGATGGTGCGTTCCTCTTTGTACGAGCTTCGAAGCAGGCAATAGATACGGATGATTTTGTCATTGTCGTCTAGCTCGATCTTTTCGATACGACTCTTTTTGCATCTTTTGGCCAATACTTTGTCGAATGGGGCGTTGTAATGGCGTACTTTGGCAAAATCTTCACGCATATAGATGAGGTTTTTGCTGCGATTTAAATCAAAAAAGATATCTTTATCGTCCAGTCGCATATGGATCGTATTGTCTTCGACTCTTTCTATCTGATTGATAATGCGAAAGTTTCGTAGATACTTCACGATCTCTCGTAGCTCTTTGTACCGCATCGAGCTCCTTTATTTTTTGTTAAAATAGCGAAAATCTTTTTAAAGGCAGATTATGGGACAAACTATTACCGAAAAGATCTTTAGCGAACATATAGGACGCAAAGTCAAAGCTGGAGAGATCGTGGAGTGTGAACTGGATATGATCATCGGCAACGACATCACCACACCCATCTCCATCAAAGCCTTTCGCGACAGCGGTGCAAAAAAGCTCGCCAAACCAGACAACTTCGCTATCGTACTGGATCATTTCATCCCTGCCAAAGATATCGCCAGCGCCAACCAAGCCAAAATCAGCCGAGAATTTGCCTACGAGCACAACCTCAAGCACTTTTTTGACGAAAAGGATATGGGGATCGAGCACGCCCTTTTACCCGAAAAAGGCCTCGTAGTGCCCGGAGATGTGATCATTGGCGCGGACAGCCATACCTGTACCCATGGAGCTTTGGGAGCTTTCGCCACGGGTATGGGCAGTACCGACCTAGCATACGGAATGATCACTGGCAAAAACTGGTTTAAGGTCCCCAGCACCATCAAAGTGGTCTATACGGGAAAACTGGGCGAGTACGTCTACGGCAAAGACCTGATCCTTGAGCTGATTCGACGCATCGGTGTGGACGGAGCGCTCTATAAAGCTTTGGAGTTTACAGGGGACACGATAGAAAATCTCGATATGGACGGGCGCTTTAGTCTTTGCAACATGGCTATCGAAGCGGGAGCCAAAAACGGCATTATCGCCGTGGATGAGGTGACAAAAGAGTTCTTGGCCGACAAACCGCTGGCCAGAGAGCCAAAATATCACTACAGCGATGAAGATGCCCAGTATGAAAAGGTGATCGAAATCGATGTGAATGAGCTGGAGCCTGTCATCGCCTTTCCCCATCTGCCAAGCAACGGCCGACCTATCAGCGAAGCGGCCAAGATGGATCTCAAAGTCGATCAGGTCTTTATCGGCAGCTGTACCAACGGGCGCTTGAGTGACATCGCCATCGCAGCCGAAATCCTCAAAGGACGCAAAGTAGCGCGCCATACCCGTATGATCGTAACCCCCGCTACCCAAAAGATTCTCAAAGAGGCGGAAAAACGCGGCTACATCGATACGCTCATCGATGCGGGCGCGGTGATCTCCAACCCAACTTGTGGAGCGTGTCTGGGAGGATATATGGGCATCCTTGGCGATAATGAGCGCTGTGTGAGCACTACCAATAGAAACTTCGTGGGCCGTATGGGCGCACGCACCAGCGAAGTCTATCTGGCCAACTCCGCCGTAGCGGCAGCCAGCGC
>JALWCE010000008.1 GCA_027036935.1 Nitratiruptor sp.
CCCTTGTGCATACTTTTGTAATCGATTGCGTTCTTTGTCAAGCAGATAGTAAAAAAAATCGTTTGCCTTGATAGCACAAACGCCCCTGCCTAAACAACATCGCCCCTTTGCTTTGGCCAAAGTACCAACAGGAGCCCGTACACTCATAATAATATCGTTTTGTTCACAAATTTTGGTTATTTGAGTCGTATACTTATGAATTTTGGTAAAATCATCGGCCCCTTGGATAAGTGGCAAACCTTTCTTATTCATATTGTAAAATTGCGATTTTGGTGATTGTCCCATTACGATTTTTGCAACCTCCCCCAACCTCTTCTTAACCCACTGCCCACTAAACTCGGCGAATTGCAGCTCAGGTACTTTTACCATCGTTTTCCTTATTTTCCACATACACAATTCATCACATCATACCATATAACTCTTGATAGAGTTTCATCGCATAACGATCGCTCATTCCAGCGATAAAATCGGCTACAACCCGGTAGCTCTTCTGCCTTTGACTTTTATAAAAATACTCTTGAGGCATCAGTTTGGGCTCCTCTACCAAAGCTTTGAAAAGCCCTTGAATACACTGCTTGCCAGCATACATTTTACGCAAAATTTGAGGATGGTGATAAAGATTTTGAAACAATATCCCTTTTAGCTCGCTGATTTGTCCAGCAAGCTTGGGAGGATAGCTAACAGGCAAAGGTTCGCTGGCCACAAGAGTGGCACACAAAAGTTTTGGCCCAGAAAGAAGAGAGTTTTTGGAGTTTTGAATTAAAGAAGTAACCATCTTGGCAATCAGCAGCGATGTAAAGCGGTGGCGAAAGAGTTTTTCTTCAGGATCGTATCCCTCCTCTTTCGTCCTCTCCATCACCTCTTGTACCAACGTGCTTTGTCGCAAAATCTCAAAATCAATCAGCCCATACTTAATCCCATCGTCAATATCGGCGCTGATATAGGCGATTTCGTCGGCTTTGTCCACAACCATAGCCTCTAAACTTGGATGATAATCGAGTTTAAAGACCTCATCATACCAAGGAGTTAAAAAAGGCTTTTTATACGGATAAGAGTGTTTAAGAACCCCTTCTAAAGTAGCAAAAGTGAGATTGAGCCCATCAAACTCCTTATAGCGCTTTTCTAGTTTTGTCACTACCCGAAAAGATTGAAAATTGTGCTCAAAGCCATTTTGGCTATAACCATCCTTGATAAGACGATCAAGCTCCTCTCCACCTACATGGCCAAAAGGAGTATGACCAAGATCGTGGGCTAGAGCTATCGCTTCGCTCAAGGCTTCGCTTAAACCAAGTGCAGCGGCAATCGTACGAGAAACCTGAGCTACCTCTAAGGAGTGGGTGAGTCGCGTACGAAAATAATCTCCCACATAGTTGATAAAAACTTGCGTTTTATACTCCAAACGGCGAAAAGAGGATGAGTGGATGATACGATCCCTATCTCGATGAAAAGGGGAGCGAAAATCCTCAACGCTAGGATAGAAACGATCGGTACATTTCATTCTTGATAAGCCTTTTGAGTACTTTTTGACATAAACGCTCACACAACCCTTTTGCTATAATAGCCAATCAATCCATTATACCAAAGGTCTGAGATGAAAGTGACGCTGTTGCACTACACTCCTCTTCCCGTAGCCGCCCATGCTATTCGCACCTGTTGGCAAAGTTTTGACAAAAGCGACGGGGGCGGTCCAAAAGATCAAGAGCTCATCGACAGAGTAGGTAACAAATATAAACACGCCTCTACGCTAGAGCATCTTGTGTATACCTTTTATATCCAAGGAGTGAGTCGAGCCTTGCTCCAAGAGCTTGCTCGCCACCGTATCGCAAGTCTAAGCGTCAAATCGACCCGCTACACTTTAAAAGAGCTCAAAAAAGCCCAAAAGTTTGATGAAAAGGATCTTAAAAAAGCGAGCAGATACATCGTCCTTACGGGCAATGAAATGGTAGATCGCGCCAGCATCAAGGCATTAAACGAACTGCAAAAAGTGCTCCAAAGCGGTATTTCTAATGATTTAGCCAAATATTGCCTCCCAGAATGTTATAAAACTGAGCTCACATGGACTATCAATGCTAGAAGTTTGCAAAATTTCCTCGCTCTTCGCAGTTCCAAGTCTGCTTTATGGGAGATACGAAAGTTGGCTCACAAGATCTACGAAGCACTTCCGCAAGAGCATAAATATCTGTACAAAAATCTTATGACCCCCCAAGACGCAAACGCTGAGCGTGAGTGATAGCTACAGCCATTGCATCACTTATATCCAAAGGTTTGATCGCTTTTTTTATGCCAAGTATCTTTTGTACCATAAAAGCTACTTGCTCCTTGGAAGCCTTTCCGTTTCCCGTAAGGGCCCTTTTGACCTGTAAAGGGGTATATTGGGCAAATCTGCCATGAAGCTGAAGTATTCTTAAGGCCAAAGCCCCGCGAAACTGAGCGAGTTTGAGAACGCTTTGGGGATTGTAGGCATAAAAAATATCCTCTATTGCCACCTCGTCTACTCTAAAAGCTTCAAAGACCATATCCACTCCTTGGGCCATTTGCAAAAGCTGGTACTCAAAATCTCCCGATTTTATTTTCACAATACCAGCCTCCTTTAACCATATCCGTGAATTTTCACATTTAATCACGGCATATCCAAGATTTCTACTCCCCGGATCAATACCCAAAATAGTCACTTCAAACCTTTTAATTCACTTAATTTTCACCTATTATTCACATGTTATTCACATATTATTCACATATAAAAAGTGGCTGTTTTGCCCATATTTTAGCTAATCTTGCGCAATTTTTCGTTACAATGAGGCACTTATTCACATATTCAATTTTCACATATTCACAAAGGAGTATCGTGTTGGGCGAGAAAATATTACGAATGTTACAAGAAGAGATATCAAAAACGGAGTATGAACGCTATATTACCAACCTCGCCTACGATGAACAAAACTCCAAAGCCGATGAAGCAATCTATATCGCGCCAAATATTTTCATCGCCAATTGGGTCAAAGCCAAATACCGCCACAAAATAGCCAAACTTTTCAAACTCCAAACGGGTGTGGATATATCTATCCAAATTTTGACAAAAAAAGGATATGTGGAAAAAAACAGCCCAAAGGAGCAATATCCCGACCTTTGCGCAAACTCAAGCACCAATACGGATCCTACCTATACTTTTGAAAACTTCATCGTCGGCAGCTCCAATCAATTTGCTTACACCGCCTCTTTAAGCGTGGCCGAAAACCCAGGCAAAGCCTATAATCCTCTTTTTATCTACGGAGGAGCGGGCCTTGGCAAGACTCATCTCCTTCACGCCATTGGCAACTTTAATATCAAAAAAAACAGAATAGTCATCTATACCACCATCGAGCAGTTTTTAAACGATTTTACCTACCATCTGCGCAACGAGACTCTGGAGCAGTTTCGTGAAAAGTACCGTCAATGCGATATTTTACTGATTGACGACATACAATTTCTTAGCGGCAAAGAGCGTACACAAGAGGAATTTTTTCACACATTTAACGAATTGCACAGCCATAATAAGCAAATCGTGCTCACTAGCGATCAACATCCCAAAAAGATCGCCGGTCTTGAAGAGCGACTCAAAAGCCGCTTTGAATGGGGGCTTATCGCCGATATCCAGCTGCCAGAACTCGAAACAAAAATCGCCATCATCAAAAAAAAATGCGAATTAGACGGTATCTATCTTGACAATGAGGTCATTAACTACATTGCGGCCAATATGGACAGCAATATCCGAGAAATCGAGGGCGTAATCCTCAAACTTAACGCCTACTCCTCTTTGGTCGGGCAAAGAATTGATTTGAGTCTTGCTAAAAACGTACTCTCCGAGATGCAAAAAGAGCAACAAAAAAATATCTCTTTAAAAGATATCGTAGATATAGTCTCAGCCGAACTCAATATAAAACCAAGCGAAATTAAAAGCAAATCCCGCAATCGCCAAATCGTTAGTGCCAGACGAATAGTAATCTATCTAGCCAGAACCCTTACTCCAAATTCTATGCCGGCTCTCGCACAATTTTTTGGTATGAAAGATCACACTTCCGTAAGTCACGCCATGAAAAAAGTTAAAGAGATGATGCAACAAAATGAGGAGTTCAAACTAAAAATCAACGAACTGGCATATAAAATTAAGAACTTAACATGTGAATAACTTCCAAAGTTATTCACATGTTATTCACATCAAAAAGTCCGAAAATTCCCTATCTGGCATGAGTTTTTCACAAATTCACGTCAAACTACTACTACTACTATCTATTTTTAAATATAATAAAGGGAATTTTAACGAAGCAAAATATACAATAGTACAAAATTCCAAAAACTTGGAGCTCAAATGAAACTACAAATTCAAAAAGGTCTACTTGAACAAGTCCTCTCACAAATGCAACCCTTTTTGGAAAAAAAAGATATTAGCCAAATTACCTCTCACATCTATTTAGAAGCTACAGACCAACTCATCCTCAAAGCTACAGACTATGAAACAGGACTAAAAACTACTCTTACAGACCTACAAATCATTCAACCTGGTCAAGCTACTGCAAACGGGAAAAAGCTTTTAGATATCGTACGAATTTTAAAAGAGGACCTTGTAACACTGCAAACAAAAGAGTCTACACTGCACATCTACCAAGGACATTCCAAATTCAAACTCCCAATGTTTGATCCAAAAGAGTATCCAAGTTTCCCGTCTACGGAGGCACTCCCACAAATTAATATGCCATCAAACGCTTTTATCGCCTCATTAAAAAAAATATCTCCAGCAATCGATACCAATAATCCAAAATTTGAGCTCAACGGAGCTTTGATAGATATCAAACAAACACATATCAATTTTGTCGCTACCGATACAAGAAGATTGGCCCTTGTACGTCTTAATCAACCAATGGATGAGGAATTCCACCTTATTATCCCTAAAAAAGCAATTATGGAGATACAAAAACTCTTTTTAGAAGATCTCTCCATCTTTTACGATCAAACCTATTTGATCATCAAAAGCGGGGGATACTTTTTCTTTACTAAACTTATCAACGGAAAATTTCCCGATTATGAACGCATTTTGCCAAAAGAGCTACGCTATATCTTAACTTTACCAAAAGATAAAATGATTGAAGCGATCAAACAAATAACCATTGTTTCAAACGAAATCCTGCTCTCTTTTTTTCCAGACAAAATCATTTTTAAAAGTTTAAGCGAAGAAAATATCGAAGCA
>JALWCE010000009.1 GCA_027036935.1 Nitratiruptor sp.
TCTTGACTCCCGCATCCATCCCCTCAAAAGCAAGATACAAAATCTTTTGCACCTGTTCTACAGCCAATCCGCTCTTTTGGATCTTGTCGATATTTGGCTTGAGATGATATTTTCTAAAAATCTCATCCTCCATGATATCCACATCTACAAGCCCTTTGGTATGCTTGAAAATGTCGGCTACCTTTTTGGCCAACTCTCGACGAGCTTGGTTATCCTCTCCATAAATTTCAGCCACTACTGCCGCAAGGGTCGGAGGACCTGCTGGCTGCTCCACCAATTTAATACTCGTGCCCTTTTTCAAAGGTTCACATTTGCTCTGGATGACGGGGCGCAGACGATGGACCATATTGTAGCTTCGCTCTTCCCGCTCGTGCTTGTCGGTGAGGTTGACCACCATTTCGGCTACATTCTCGCTGTTTTTATAAGCGCTCCCTTTGACCAGACCCGCATAATCGAGTGGTGCACCCATACCAAGATAGCTTTCGATATCGGTAACCTCTTTTTCCTTTTTCAAAATATCGAGCACACACTCGTTAACTTTTTTCGTCTCTTCAATAGAGCTACCGCTAGGCAAATCGATATAGACACTAAAGGTATTGGCGCTTTTACCCGGTAACATCTTGACCAAGACTACTTTGGTAGGAATAAGTAAAATAGAAGCGGCCAAAGAGGCCAAAATGAGGGTGATCACTAATATCTTTTTTGGTCTGCTATCCAAAATACCATAGATGAATTTTTCAAATTTTTTCACTGTTTGCCTCCATCAATATCACATTTAGGCAGTTTCTCCTCTTTTTGGAAATGGTGATGGTGGTGATGCATATGCGGCTTTTTGAGCAGCTTTTTAGAAAGATATGGCGTAAAAATATACGCTACAAGCAAGGATGCCAAAAGAGCTACCGGGACATTATAAGGGATTGGTTTCATAAATTCTCCCATCATTCCCCCCACAAAAGCCATCGGTACCATCGTAAGAATAATAGCTATGGTAGCTACATTGGTAGGCGCCCCAATCTCGTCGGTGGCCTCCACCAAAATCGTATCCATATCTTTATAGGCAGCATCATGCTCATGAAGGTGTCTATGGATATTTTCGATGACGATGATGGCTGCATCCACCAGTAGACCCAAAGAGAGCAAGAAAGCAAAAAGAGTAATTCTATTGATAGATTGGCCTGTAATATAGGCCACAAAAAGCGTCAATGATAAAATAGCCGGAACGGTAAAGGTAACAATGAGCGCCTCTTTGAAACCGAGGAAAAAGACCAGCATCACCGCAATGATAGCAATTGTTATGAGCAGATGGTCGACTAGCTCATTGACCGCATCGTTAGCCCTTTTGCCATAGTTTCTCGTGAGCACATACCCAATCCCCTCTTTTTGCAACTTGGGCTTAAGCTCTTTCATAAGGGCAAGCACATCGTTGGCCACAAAAACGGCGTTGGTACCTTTGAGTTTGCTCACCTCGAGTGTATATTGGGGTTTAGTATGCAACTCTTTAGTCCAGATGAGGGCTTCTTTGAAATTTTGGATATCAGTGCCGTCTTCGACTTTGGCGATATCTTTGATATAGATAGGAGAGCCCATATAGTTGGCCACCATGATATTTTTTACATCCTCTATGCTTTCAATAGCGTTTGGTACGCCAAAGATGACAATTTTTTTATCTTTTGTACGATCTTTGACCTCTGGGACCTCCTTGGCCACCGAGCCGATCGCTTGCATGATCTGACCCATAGAGAGGTGATAGCCTGTCAACTTGTTAAGGTCGACTAAGATATTAAATTGCCTTTTATGGGCCCCTTTGAGAGCCGTTTTTGAGACGTTTTTGACTCTATTGACCTCATATTTGATTTGACGTATCAGTTTGTAAAACTCTCCATCGCTAAGCTTTGGATCTTTTTTGTAAAAAGCAAATGTCAAAATCGGAATATCGATGTCGATATCAAAGGGTTTGACGAGGGGCTGCATCGCGTTTTTTGGCAGCATATCCATATTTTGCATCACTTTGTCGTAGAGCTTGAGATTGGAGATTTCCCTGTTTTGTCCGATATAGTACTGCACGTTGACGATACCTACATTGTGTTTGGCGATACCATAAATATATTCCACACCTTTGATCTCTCTGATCTTCTCCTCCAATGGTTTGACGATCACGTTTTCTATCTCTTTTGGCGTAGCTCCTGGCATAGGTACGATCACGGCCCCGCCACTAATAGCAATTTGAGGGTCTTCCTCCCTTGGCATGATCTCTAATGAGAGATACCCAATAGCTAGTAAAAAGACCGCCAACAAGGGTGTAAGGGGATTGTGCAAAAATATAAGAGCCAGCTTTCCGGCAATATCTTTTGGCTTGTATTTACATTTTATCTCACTCATACCCTCTCCTATTCAAACGAAAGCTTCGCATACATTCCGGGAATAATCGTCACACCTTTATCTTTTTTAAAAGAGACTTTGACCTTAAATTTATGAGTCATGGGATTAGCCGCAGGGATAATGGAAGTAAGCGTACCCATAGCTTCATAGCCCAAAGAGGGGATATAGATCGCCACTTTTTGCCCAATTTCAATGTTTTTAAGATTGCTCTCGCTAATTTGTGCCACCACTTTTAGGTTATCCAAAGTAGTTAATACCATACCCGGGTATCCCGGAATAGTAATCTGTCCTTCTTTGACATTTTTTTGGATAATGACACCGTCATTGGGAGCCTTGATCTTGAGATATTCATATTGATGCAACACTTCGGCCAGTTTCGCTTTGGCCTGTTCAAGCTGCTTTTTGGCAATTTGGACCATATCTTTCGTATTTTTATACATCAGCTCAATCTTTTCTAGATCAAACTTGGAGACCATCCCTTTTTGATAGAGTCTTTTGTTCCGCTCATAATTTCGTTTGGCAAATTGATACATATTCTCATTCATAGCGATGGCCAAACGTGCTTGAGAGATCATGAGCTCTACTTGGGATTTGGCCAGATCGATCTCTTTAGAATCAATCACATACAAAATCTGCCCCTTTTTCACCCAGTCTCCCTCACTCACATAGACCTTTTTGACAAAGCCCATGTAACGAGTACCTAACATCTTCGTATCGTCACTAATAACCGTACCAGATAGACTCAAACCTTTGGCTAATAGTGCTCCGCAAAAGACGAGCAACAGCAATATCTTTTTCATCTATTCTCCTTATCCAATAATCTCTCAAGTTCAAAGACCTTTTCGTTTCGTTCGGTTTTGCTCTTTAACAGACGCAGCAATACCTGAATCTCTTCAGATTGTTTGATGAGGACGTTGCTAATACGCTCTATCCCCTCTTTATACTTTTCCTCATACATTTGATAGATTTTTTTAGCCAACTCATACTGTTTAGACTGTGCTTGAATATCAAAGTCTTTACTTTTTACCGATGTTTTGATTTGATTAATTTTTAGGGCTAATCCTCTTTTAGCCAAATTGTACTGCTCATCCATTTTCATCTTTTGGATTTTTGCTTTTTGGACCTCCGCATTCGTTTTACCGCCAGCAAAAAGATTCCATTTAAGCTGAGCCCCTACGGTATAAACGTCCTTATCTAAAAATTTATTCATCAACTCGTCATCCGCGCTTCCATACTCTCCAAAAGCGCCCACCATCGGATACAAACCGCTCTTTTTAAGATGAACATTGTACGAAGTGATCTTTTGACCAAGACGCACTTTTTGTATATCAATGGTATGCTCTACCAATTTTTGGGTCGGCTCATCGGGTAGCGGAGCAATTTCGCCCACATGATGGATACTCTCCACCTCTTCATCAATCAAAAAACTCAAATATTGATAGGCAAGGGCTCTATTGAGTTTGGCTTGATTCAAATAACTTGCCACTTCGGCTTTTTTTGCTTCCACTTCCAGCACATCAGTATCTTTGGCGTATCCTTCGGCTTTAAAGTTTTTGATGATATTTTCCAAACGGTCCATATTATTTTTGATAATTTGAAGATTTTTGATATAGTTTTCAACCAAAGTGATATCGTAAAAGGTCTTTTTTGTCTGATAGACCATCTCGTTTTTCATTTTTTTAAGATCTAGATGCTTCATTTTCTTCATAGCATCCATAATCTTTTTATACATCGTAAGCTTCTTACCAGTATACAAAGGAAGCTGATACTGAATTTTGGTTTGGAAATGATTCCTAGCTTTGGGGAAATTGAGCTTTTTAGGCTCTATATTGAGGATCGAGCCCATCTGCTGGGTAAAACCTTGAGGTAGTCCGCCCGGATGGGCATTCATAGCCTCTAGCACTTGTCCCATCGGGGCTAAAAACTGATCAAATCCAAAATCGATAAATTTCGCCTCCCGGGATTGGAGCTTAAAGCCAAAAACATTACCCGCATCATTACTTCTTAAAGCGTTGAAAATAAGGTTCAGCGAGCCGTAATTGTAGCTTTGGGCGATCTTCTCGTCAAAAGCTGCCATACGCTCTTCTAGCTTGGCTATCTTTATTTGGGTATTGTTTTTGGCCAGCAGTTCCAAGGCCTCCTTTAGGGTCAAATCCTGAAGTTTTGCAAAGGCAAAACTACAAAAAATGAGGGTCAAGAATATCTTTTTCATGCAGCCTCCACTCTATTGGGTAAAAATAAAAAATAATTGGTTTGATTATATATTTTTATAACTTAGGGGTCTATTAAGAAGAGTAAGAGGGAAAACCTCTTACAGTATCGCATAGGATACGGAAAGGCAGGCTTTAAGGTTAGAAAGCTCTTGGAGGACCTCTTTGGGCACATCATCATCAACTATGATCACAGCTAGGGCAAGTCCATGATCATCTCGTCCCAAACGAAAATCGGCAATGTTGATATTATGTTTGGCCAAAATCATACCCACATCCCCGATCACGCCGGGTACATCAGTATTTTTAAAAAGGATCATTTTACCCTTTGGCTCCACATCCAAAGCAAAGTTATTTATCTCAACGATCCGCTGGACATTCTCTTCAAAGATCGTTCCACTAATTTCAATGACATCTTTATCAGTTGTAAGCTTTACTCGTACGCGATTTTTATAACCGCTTACTTCAGGAGTAGTTTTGCTAAAAATATCGATACCACGCTCTTTGGCCACAAACTCCGCATTGACGTAATTTATAGATTCACCCAAAGACTCTTTGAGCGCTCCTACGGTTGCAAAAGTAACAAGTGAATCGATATAATCGCCAATTTCACCCTCGGCCATTACCTTGATGGATTTAAAAGCCCCCTTGTTGACTTGAGCCGCCAAAAAACCCATTTTTTGCGTAAGCTCCAAATAGGGCTTAACAAAAGGTGGCATTTGATCTTCACGAATAGGTAGGTTCAAAGCGTTGGGATAGCTAATGCCTCGTGCCGCCTCAAGCGCTTCGGTGGCCGCACCCTCGGCAATTTTTTGCTGAGACTCTTCCGTATTGGCTCCAAGGTGAGGCGTAACAGTCACATTGTCAAGCTCTAACAATTTATTATCCGTAGCAGGCTCTTTTGCAAAAACGTCGATGCCCGCAAATTTTATCTTACCGCTTTTTAAGCCCTCATATAGAGCATCCTCGTTATACAATCCACCTCTTGCGCAGTTGATAAGTACCACTCCATCTTTCATCTTTTCAATCTCTTGACGATCAATCATATTGATCGTCTCTTTATTTTTGGGGGTATGGATTGTGATGATGTCACACTGCAAAATATCGTTAAAATCGGTGGTGTACTTCACCCCCATATTGGTAGCTTTTTCGGGCGGAATATAGGGATCGTAGGTAATTACATCCATCTCAAAAGCTAAAGCCCGCTTTCCAACCCTACTACCGATATTGCCAAATCCTATGATACCAAGCTTTTTGTCTTTAAGCTCGTTACCAATCCAAGCCTCTCTTTTCCAAATTCGCTCAAGTTTTAGCTGATTGTGCGCGTAGGGAAAAGCTCGCATACACGCAAGCATATGAGCAAAGGTAAGCTCTACGGCTGCGATGGTATTGGCGGTGGGAACGTTCATTACGATAATTCCCCGTCTGCTGCACTCTTCCATATCCACATTATCTACGCCAACCCCCGCTCGTACGATCGCTTTGAGTTTTTTGGCATGGGAGAGGAGCTCTTTATCAACAGGGGTGGAACTACGGGTAATGATCACATCCGCATCTGCGATCACCTCGTACAGCGGAGCTCCCTTTGGCACGTCTGCCGCATCTACATACTCGATATCTTGCTCTTTAGAAAGAATCTCTTGAGCTCTTTTATGCAGATGGTCACAAACGACTATCTTTTTTTTCTCCATTACAAGCCTTACTTATCCAATTTTTCTTTAAGGATTTCGCCAAGCGTAGTACCCTCATCCTCTTTGTTAAACTCTTTGAGAGCCTCCCGCTCTTTGACTCTTTCAAGACGGCGCACAGAAACTCTAAGGCGATTGTTCTTTGTATCCAAATATGAGATCACGCCCTCGATCTCATCGCCGGGCTGGAGCTCCTCTTTTTTCAAAGGCGCCAAATCTTCGTTTCTAATCAAAGCATCTACATTTTCGTCCAAAGAGATAAAAACACCAAAATCTTTGATATCTTTTACTTTTCCCTTAACGATATCCCCAACTTTATGTGTTTTGGCAAATTTTTCCAAAGGACTTTCAAGTAAAGACTTTCTATCAAGAGAGATTCTCTCTTTCTCCTTATCGATTCGAGCAATTTTTACCTCTACTTTATCGCCTACGTTAAAGAGGTCTTTTGCCTTTTGACCCTTTTCCCAACCAATATCTTGATTATGTAAAAGCCCCTCTACGCCGCCAATTCGCACAAAGGCCCCAAAGTCTGTCAAGGAAGTGACCTCTCCTTCTACTACATCACCTTCTTTATATTTATTCATAAATTCTTCAAAAGGTTTTGGCAAAAGCGTTTTTCTAGACACTCGAAGCTTTCTATTCTCCGTATCAATTTCAATTACTTCCACATCAAGCTGTTGTCCCACCTCCACATACTCTTTTGGATTTTTGGGCCGCTTGTCCCAGCTCATCTCACTAACATGCAAAAGTCCTTCGATATCGTTGCCAAGATCCACAAAAGCTCCGTAGGGCTCAATATTGCTAATTGTTACGTTAATAATATCTCCAGGCTCAAGTTCGCCTTTGATCTCTTCCCAAGGATCTGGCTGCGTAGCTTTGATGGAGAGGGAGAGTCTATTTTTTTCGCTATCGTAATCGATCGCTTTGACATTAACCTTTTGTCCCTCTTCAAAATATTTGGCCGGATTAACGGGACCTTTGTAGCTGATCTCATTGTAGTGCACAAGCCCTTCTACATTTGGAGCCACCTCAACAAACATTCCGTAATTTGTAATCTTTTTAATAGTTCCTTCTACAACTCGTCCCTCTCTCATCAATTCATCTATCACCTCTTTTCGGTGCTGAAAAATATCTTGAAGATATTTTTTTCTCGAGATTACGATAGAATCGCTTCCCTCGTCCATCTTGAGAACTTTAGCCGTCACTTTTCTACCGATTTCTGGTTTGTTTTTGAAAAAACTTTGAGAATTTGGCAAGAAAAATTGCACGCCCTCTTCATTTTCTACAATATAACCGCCCTTATTTTTTGCAACAATAACACCCTCCACCTCTAAATCTTCCATATTCTCTTTATTAGCTTGGATAAACTCCTTGACCTTTTGTTTGGCCAAAGCTTTTTTGTGGGAGATGATAGGCCGCTCATTGCGATGACCAGAGACGAGCACTTTGATTGTATCGCCTACTTTATAGAGTACATTACCCTCGGCATCTTTGATCTCATTGATATTTAAGATACCCTCTTGCTTCTCGCCCACATCCACAAGCACCCGCTCATTGTCTTGAATCTCTACGATTACTCCATCGATTATTCTTGACTCGTTTCGCTGATTCTCGTGCTCTTCGAGCATTTTCGCAAAATCCTCGTTACCATTCTCCACGCTCTTATGGTTTACGCTCTCTACGTCTTGATTGATCTTTTCTTCCATGAATCTTTTCCCTTGATAAAAGTTTTGCTAATTATACTTTAAATTTCTTTATATTTTCTATAACTTCTTCAATTATCCAGTTAGGAGTCGAAGCTCCTGCGGTGATTCCACACAATTTTTTACCCTCAAACCACTCTTTTTTAAGCTCTTGAGCGTTTTCTATGAGATAACTCTCTTTGCAATGCTCTTTACAGATATTAAAAAGCTGTTTGGTATTGGATGAGTTCTTTCCTCCTATGACAATCATCACATCCGCTTCCCGACTCAACTCCCTCGCCGCGTCTTGATTTTCAAAAGTGGCATTGCAGATGGTATTAAAAACCCGTACCTCTTTTTTATGCTGCATCAAGTAGGTGACAATTTTTTGATATTCCTCAAACTTTCTTGTGGTTTGCGCCACCGTAGCCACCCGCTCTTTAAGAGGCTTGCCATAGAGCTCCTCTACGCAAAGTACTACGATTGGATCTTTAGCGTAGCTCATCACCCCTTTGATTTCTGGGTGTTCTTTGTCGCCAAAAATGACTATGCTATACCCCTCCTCGCTCATCTTGGCAACGATCTCTTGAGGCTTGGTCACAAAAGGACAAGTAGCATCTATTACCTCCACCTCTTTGCTCTGTAAATCTTCTAACAAGGGTTTTGGTATTCCGTGGGTCCGAATAACTACTTTGCTTTTTGGCTTTATCTCCTCCACATTCTCTACCAATCCCACGTCAAAACGCTCTTTTAAGCGCTGAATTTCGTTTTTGTTGTGGATCAAAGGTCCAAAGGTGACGCTATGAGGACTCTCTTCAGCGATTTTTATGGCACGCTTGACTCCAAAACAAAACCCGTAACTCTTGGCCAACCTAATCTCCAAGACGCACCTCGCTTATCTGACTCAAAAGCTCCAAAAAATTTGGAAAAGAGGTCTCAATACACTGAGTGTCCTCTACCTCCATCCCGCACACCAACCCAGCAATCAAAAAACTCATAGCAATACGATGATCTCCACAACTATCTATATGGGCAGGATGGAGCTCTCCTCCTTCTATCTCATAGCCATCCTCAAGCTCTCTAGCTTGAATTGCGCACTTTTTAAGATTTTCTACTACGCAAGTGATTCGGTCACTCTCTTTTACTCTTAACTCTTTGGCGTTTCGTACCACACTTTTCCCCTTTGCCACCGCCATAGCGATGGAGAGTGCTGGTAGTTCATCAATAAGCCAAGGAATATTTTGATATACTTCTACGCCATGTAATGTATCGTACGAGACGATGATATCCCCTATTGGCTCGTATCTATTCTCTTTTTGCACAAACTCTACTTGTGCTCCCATTTTCTGCAGTACCTTATATGCTTCTATACGAGTGGGATTTAGAGTAAGGTTTTTAAGGACCACGCGACTACCCGGAACAATAGCGGCAGCCACTGCAAAGAAAAAAGCGCTCGAGGGATCGGCAGGTATCTTTATATCCAAAGGCTCTAAAGGCCCTCTCAAAGGCTCTACAAATACTTCATAACGATCATCTCTTACCTTAGTGTGCAATCTTGCGCCCATCCCTTGTAACATCCGCTCCGTATGGTCGCGACTACGCTTTGGCTCAGAATATTTAGACTCCTCTTTTGCCCGAAGAGCGGCCAAAATCAAAGCGCTCTTGACTTGAGCCGAGGCTATGGGACTATCATACTCAAAAGGTTCCAAAGAGGCAGTACCCCGAATCGCCAAAGGGGCTTTATTTCCACTCTCTCGCCCGTCAATCTTTGCTCCAATACTTCGTAAAGGTGCCGCCACTCTAGCCATAGGACGAGATCGCAGATATTTATCTCCAGTAAGGACGAAAAATCCATCGATCCCGGCCAACAATCCGCAAAAGAGCCGCATACTCGTACCGCTGTTACCACAATCTAAAATATCCTCAGGCTCTTTGATGCTAGAGGGGGGTGTAATCGTTAAAGTCTCACCCTCTTTTTTTACGGCGGCTCCAAGCTCCTTTACAATATGGAGGGTGTGAAGAGTATCTTCTGCCTCCAAATAGTTGCAAATAGTGGAGGGACGATCACTCAGTAGCGAAAACATTGCACTTCGATGGGAGATCGATTTATCCGGTGCAATACTCTTGATTTCTATATCAAAACTCCTAGCCGGAGCAACTTGTACTTTTTTCATCGTAATTGTGCTCCTAGCTCAGTTTGCAATGCATCCAAGATATCTCCCATTATTTGAGCAATCTCCTCTTCAGTTAGCGTCTTTTCATCCGATTGGATCGCAAATCGAAGCGTTACGCTCTTTTTCTCTCCCAAACTCTCATCCTCATACATATCGATAGGATAAAACCTTTTAACCTCTTTTGGCACTGCGCTCTGTAGCACCCCAGCTATTTTGGCATAGGGCATATCTTTATCTACCAAAAGACTCAGATCTTTAAATGAAAGCTGATAAACCGAGTAACCTTTTGCTTTTGGATAGTGTAGATCCAATGCGTCAAAATCTATTTGAGCCACATAGGTACTTGGCAAATCAAGCTCTTCTTGCAACGTGGTGTTGAGCTTATAAAGAACTCCTAACTCTTTGTCCTTTTGTACGATGGCAGCAGATTGGAAAGGGTGCATCAAATTATGCTTCGCTTCAACCTCTTTAAGATTAAAATCTCCCAGTATACCGGCTAATTCCTTGACAAATCCACCAAAGTCTATCTCCATGGGTTTGCCTTGATTTGTTAGGCTTTCTGGCTCTTTATAACCAGAGTGCACAAGTACGAATTCTTGCTTTTGCTCCCTATCGCTCCCAAAGACCGTGCCTATTTCAAAAAGGGCCACCCGTTTTTTTCCATTGCGGATGTTGGCAATAATCTGATCCAAAAGATTGGGAACGAGCGAAAGACGCAAGGTATCAAGTTCTTTAGTTATGGGATTTAGCAGATCTTGCTCTGGCGGTAGCGTTTTTAATCCATACTTTTTTACTTTCTCCTTGTTGGTAAATAGATAACTTACCGTTTCAAAAAATCCTTGAGAAACACTCAGATAACGAAGTTGCTTGGCTTTTTGGTACTGCTCATAGGTTTTTGTGATACGATTGGCCTCTTTGAATATAAGAGGTTTTGGGACGATATTTTCAATGCCGTAGATGCGCACGATCTCCTCAGCCACATCTTGGAGATTTTGAATATCGTGTCGATAGATCGGCGTTTTGATCACCATCGCCTCTTCATCCAAACTCATGATAGTAAAACCTAAAGCTTTAAGAATCTCTACGATCTGGCTCTTATCAATCTCTTGACCAATGAGATCATAAAGAATGGAAAATTGGATTTTAATCGCCTTTCTTTCGATCTCATTCATAATTTCGTGGGTTCCAGAGTATATTTGCACGTTGGGATAGTACAAGTCTAAAAGATATTTTGCAAACTCTATCCCAATTTGTACTCTTGGATCGCTCCCTCTGCTACTACGATAAAAGCTCCAATCGCTCTTTACAGGATGCTCATACATTTTTTTGGAGATGATTTGTGGATCGATATAGCTCGATTCTATGATAAAACTCTCTTCACTCTCTTTTGGTTTGGAGCAATCATACTGGATAACGCCTATGATGCTCCCTTTTCCCTCTCCGTAGACCGCATCATACTTTTTCTCATCTTTTTTTACGCAAATGGCCCCTTGAGGTGCAAAAAAACTATATCCGTACACTCTTGTTACCACTCCCGTACTATGGGTTACATAGTAGCCAAAAAGTTCGGCTGGATTTTTAAAGGATTCACCTGTCAAAGCCACTCGAAAACGAATAAGCAACGGATTGGCAAAATCATTGGCTTTGAAAGCCTTATATAATAGATTAGAATCGATCTCTCCTTCTGGAGCGATACCGAGCAAACGGCCAATCCCTATACGAATACTCGAGCTTTGCTCAACCCTTTTTTCTTTAATGAAACGAGCATATACCGCGTTAAGTTCTCTCGCAATACCTTGTACACTCAGACAATCACCCCTATTGGCCGTAAGCTCGATCTCTATCACTTCATCGTTGAGCAGCCCATACTCCTTGAGCTCCTTTCCGACTATTAGCTCCCCGATACTCTCATCTAAAATCATAATACCCTTTTCCATCTCAGGAAGCCCCAACTCTTTAGAGGAGCAAATCATTCCAAAACTTTCTACTCCTCGAAGCTCTACCGGTTTGATCTCAAAATCGCCAGGAAGCTGTGCTCCTACTTTCGCTACCGCCACATATTGGGCATCCTTGACATTGCTAGCTCCACAAACGATCTGAAGAGTCTCCTCTCCCACATCCACTTTGCACAGGTTCAATTTATCCGCATTGGGATGTTTTTGGCATGAGACCACTTTGCCCACCACGACTCTATCTGGAATTTTTAACTTTTTATATTCGGCTACTTCAAGACCGATCTTGTTGAAAGTATCCACTATTTCTTGAGTTGGTATTCCTTCTAGATCGATCCACTCATCCAACCATCTTCTTGTCACTATCATCGAAACTGCTCCAATAATCTCAAATCGCCCTCAAAAAGGCTACGCAAATCACCAATTCGGTGCAAAAGCATCGCAAATCGTTCCACTCCAAGTCCAAAAGCGTATCCACTTACATCTTTATATCCTACCGCATAAAAAACGTTTGGATCTACCATACCACATCCCAAAACTTCAAGCCATCCAGTATGAGAGCAGACCCGACACCCCTTACCCTTGCAAAAAATACAGCTAATATCAACCTCTGCACTCGGTTCGGTAAAGGGGAAAAAGCTGGGTCTAAAGCGTATCTTCACATCTCCAAACATATATTTTAAAAAGTCTTCCAAAATGAATTTGAGATTGGCAAAGGAGACCTTACCCGCCTCATCCACCACGAGTCCTTCGACTTGATGAAACATCGGTGTATGGGTAAGGTCAAAATCCCTTCGAAAAACGGCTCCGGGACTAATCATCCGAATGGGGGGCTTACGAGAAAGCATCGTACGAATCTGCACCGGCGAGGTATGGGTGCGAAGAAGCGTACCGTCTTGAAAATAAAAAGTATCTTGCATATCACGGGCCGGATGATGCTTAGGAAGATTTAACGCCTCAAAGTTGTAAAAATCCTCCTCCACCAGCGGCCCTGTCTCTACGGCATAGTTAAGAGCGGTAAAATACTCTATAATCTTATCCATAGTATGTTGGACCGGATGTAAAGCCCCTTTGTATCCGCTTGCAGAATACAAAGAGACATCGATCTTTTCGCTTTGTAGTTTTTGTTGGATCTCTTGGGTCAAAAGCTCCTCTTTTTTTTGCCGTAAAGCGTGAAAAAGAGTATTCTTGGTACTATTGAGCTCTTTTGCCACAGCTGGCTTTTGATCTTTTGGCAAACTTTTTAGCCGCTCAAACTCTTTGGCAAAATAGCCCTTTTTACCAAAAAGTTCTATACGAATTTTTTCAATCTCATCGAGACTTTGCGCATTTTGTATCTTTTCTCTCCAGTCCTTCAATCAGCACCTCATTGGCAAAATTTTATTTAAAGTATAATAGTATAATTATGATTATAAAAAGATAAGGGAGTGTGTATGTGTGTCTTTTGTAAAATTGTTGCAGGGGAGCTTCCTGCCAACAAAGTTTTGGAAAATGATGAGTTTTTGGCTTTTCACGATATCAATCCAAAAGCACCTATCCATATTCTTATTATTCCTAAACACCATATTGAAAATTTCCAGTCCACACCGCCAGAAGTAATGGCCAAGATGACCCCTTTCATTCAAGAAGTGGCCAAATTGTTAGAGTTGGATAAAACGGGCTATCGCCTCATCACCAATAACGGAAAAGACGGGGGACAAGAAGTAATGCACCTACATTTTCATATGTTGGGGGGAGCCAAACTTACATGGCCATATCAAGCCATCAAGGAAGAAGCTAAAAAGTATGTCTAGGCTCAAGAATTTTCCTTGAGCTCAGACAAAAAATCCTCAAAATAGGCTATTTGTTTTTCTACTTGCTCCGTAGCAGTACCTCCATAAGAATCTCTTGCTTCCATTGAATGTTTAATATCAAGATAGGACAAAACATCCTCTTGAATTCTTGGATCTACCTCTTGAAGCTCTTTTAGACTCAAATCGCTGATATCTTTCCCCAATTTCTCAGCCAATGCTACCGCCCGACCGGTAATATGATGGGCCTCACGGAAAGGGATATGAAGCTTTTGGACGAGATAATCGGCTAGATCGGTGGCACTTAAATGCCCAACTTTCGTGGCTTGATACATCCTTTGTTGATTAACTTGCATCGTCTTTAAAACTTCGTTTAAAATAATCAATGAGATTTGGGCGTTTTGAACGCTGTCAAACACTCCCTCTTTATCCTCTTGCATATCTTTGTTATACGCTAGAGGCAACCCTTTCATCACAGTGAGCAAAGCCATAAGATTACCATACGCTCTTCCCGTTTTTCCTCTTAAAAGCTCTGGAACGTCCGGATTTTTCTTTTGGGGCATAATGGAGCTGCCCGTAGCGTACTCGTCACTCAGCGTAATATAGCCAAACTCGTAACTGCTCCACAATATGAGCTCCTCAGCAAGTCTAGAGATATGCATCATCATCGTAGCGATATTAAAAAGAATCTCTAAAGCAAAATCTCTGTCGCTAACACTATCGAGGCAGTTAACCGTCGGGGCTTTAAATCCTAGCTCTTTAGCCGTAAAATCCCTATCTATAGGGTGGGGGGTCCCAGCGAGCGCCGCACACCCTAAAGGGGAGTAATTATTTCGTTCATACGAGTCCAAAAAGCGCTCAATATCCCTTTTAAACATACTGGCATACGCTAGCATGTGATAAGCAAAATTGATAGGCTGGGCATGCTGCAAATGTGTCATTCCCGGCAAAAGTACCTCTTTATATTTTTTGGCCAAATCCACAAGCGTTTGGATAAGATTTTCTAACAAAGAGACAAAATAAAGATTTTTTTGCAGTACATAGAGCCGAAAATCGAGAGCTACTTGATCGTTTCGGCTTCTTGCCGTATGGAGCTTTTTCCCCGCTTCACCGATGAGCTCTGTCAAACGCTTCTCAATGGCCATATGAATATCTTCGTCTTTGATATTCCACTCAAAAGTTTCTGATTCAATCTCTTTTTTTATTTGTTGCAATCCTTTGATAATAGCATTGACCTCTTCCTCATCCAAAATTCCTTGTTTACCTAGCATCCTCGCATGTGCTATAGAGCCTTGAATATCTTGTTCATATAGCGTTTTGTCAAATAACAAAGAGGCGTTAAACTCATCAAGTAATCGACTCGCTTCTTTTGTAAAACGGCCGGACCACATCTTCGCCATTATAGACCCTTTTTGCTCGACATTGTAGCGAAAACAGTCTCAAAAATGAATGATCTTCTCACAAAAGTTAGGCTCAACTTTTAGTTACAGGAGTGAATATACCCGGTTCGAGCCACTACGCAAACTGAAGCATTCTCTTCGCAGCCCTCATCCTTACACAAGGTATACGTAACCACACTGTTGAGAATATTCTTATATGGAGTAGCATTAGAAGAGCTTTTTTGCTGTACGCAATGGGGTCGTCCGAGCTCATCAAAAGCAAGTCTGGTCTTATTATGGGGACAAGGCGTGTGTATGACCACCTTTTTTATGCCATATGAGTCTAAAAGATCCAAAGATTTGTCCACATATTTGGCATCCGCAGCACCGTTAAAAGATTTTCCCATCACCTTTTTATTTTGGGAAGCTTCATTAGCTACCTCCTTATAGTATGGGTAGTTGTTAAACTCTTGATTGCTCCCGTTTGCCGAGGGCGTATCGGAAAAAACTACTAGTACCGGATGAGAGGTGTTGCTAGAGATATAAAACATCCACCATTTTTTAAACCAAAATTTGGTATCTTTCTTTCGCTTCACAGAATCGCTATACAAAGAGAGATCTGTGGAGGGGGTGTATTTATCATCTACCATCGCCAGATGCTGGGCATAGCGCAGCGTATCGATAAAAATCCTCCTAGCCTGTATCAAAGAGTCCGTTTGTAATCGAGGAGCCACCACGCCGGCTAATATTGCGATGACGACGATGACGAAGATCAATTCAACAAGTGTAAAAGCTCTTTTCATACCCTTTTCCCGGCAAAAGCCGGGAGATGTCACTTGATCTCTTCGGCTTTTTGCACATCATATAAGATATCGTCAAAAGGATGGCGATACATTGGCATACCAAGGCGTTTTTCGTCAAGGAC
>JALWCE010000010.1 GCA_027036935.1 Nitratiruptor sp.
CGTAGGTCCCAGGTTCGAATCCTGGCGGGCGTACCACTTTGCGGACGTGGTGGAACTGGCAGACACGCCAGACTTAGGATCTGGTGCCGCAAGGCGTGGAGGTTCGACTCCTCTCGTCCGCACCACTTATCCCCATAAACCCATAAATAATACAAACTTGCAGCTATTTATTTAATTTTTTGATTTTATTCGATTAAGGAGATTTAAGAACTCTCTTTTATAAGTGGATAAAAATTATGCCGCAGCATAAACAAAGAGCAGCACAAAAAAGAGAGTAACTGGCAAAAATTTATGCTGCTCTTTATCCCCCGAAGGGGAGAGGATTACATCTCGGCGTTAAATTTATAGTCGAGCTGTACCCAATATTTAGTAGTATCATGTTTATTGAAAACTTTATCACCTGCATCATAATTAGCATATTTTAACAACAATCCCAACCCTTTAGCGATTTTGTATTTATACGCTACATCAATTTCGCTTCCAAGATCGTCTTGACCATTAAGCTCTTCGTCTGCTGTAAAGTTGTGATAGATTCCTATGATCTTACCATATTCACCAAAGTTATAACCAAGTTTCACGCTCAAATCTTCCAAACCTTGATCGGGTGTTTTCAAAAAGACATCGGCCCATCCATTCATAGCGTGAAGTGTGGCCAAAGGTGTCCAAAAAGGCGTATTGCCATCACCCTTATCACTAAGCACTTCATATCCAACGCCAGCGATAAATCCAGCGTAATTGAGGCCCACATTTAGATTATAGTAATCAGCATCTTGTTCGATATCGTCTGGATCAGCTACACCTTTCACCAAAACAGGATCATCTTCATCAGTTAAAGAGGGATCGTTTTGTACCGCATACTCAGCAGTATAGTGTAGTTTCACATCATTAAAAGCTGTCTTTCCAGTTAACCGGATACCAATATGATCTGCAAAGTTTTCTACCATATAATCATATGCTGTGATAGTGAGCTCTGGCATAACTTTATATGAAGCATGAAGCAGTACACTACCTGTATCTAGCACGCCATCTTTTGTAATTCTATGGACCCTATTGACATAGGCGCCCAAAAGACTCAGATTTTCAATGCCGTTGTAGACTAACGCCGCTAAATCATAAGTTTGTGGCATTTGTCTCCAACCAACGTTACCGATAAATCTAGCATTATCAAGTACTACCATTTTTCGACCGACAATTCCAGTAAAGCCATTGGCTGAATAGCTCACGTTCGCTTGTGTAACACGTGTTTGAGAAGGATCCATAATAGTATCATAGCCCGGCTGAGCTGGATAGTACTCATCTACCCATCCAAAATTGGCTACGTTCATCATTTGTATTTGAGCACCCAATCCCTCTATTCCAAAAAGTTGAGCGTTTAGTCCAAGAGCTGTACGTACTGTAAAAGCTTTTGCGCTATCTTTTCCATTATCTTTTACATCAGCATATTCATATCGTGGTCTAATTTCTAAACTTACTTTTGGATTAGTAATAATGTTTTCTAATGTATCTGCATTGGCAACGCTGCTTATTCCTGCAGCCAAAACCATAGCCGCTGTTAAACTTAAACTCACCTTTCTCATCTATTCTCCTTTTAATAATTTAAGGTTATTACTATTATAGTGTAAGAAAATCTTGCAAATCCTTGATTTAAATCAAGAGATTTTATTTTTCAAGTAAATTTTTTAAAAGTTTTTCCGGAGTTTCCCCTTGTTCTTGGCTCTTTTGTACTAGTTTTCTATAAGTATCTACATCCAAATAGCATACTGCTCGTACATCTTCTTTATCTGCAAAACGAATCTTATCATAAAAATTTTGCATCTGGATCCTCTTTTCTTTAGGTACCCAACTGCGCATCGATTTATACTCTACAAGTCTTCCGTCTTTATACACACCGCTCACCTCTGCATAAACCCAGTAGTATCCTCTATCTTTACGCATATTTTTGACATAGCCGCTCCAAATATCACCGGCTTTTATTGTATTCCATAGCTCTTTGAAAATACGCTTTGGCATATCGGGATGACGTAAAATATTGTGGGGCTTGCCGATAAGCTCCTCGGGCTCATAGCCGCTAATATGGGCAAAAGTTTCATTGGCGTAGGTGATAATGCCATTAAGATCGGTACGAGAGATTATCAGCTCATCTTTTGGCACTTCTGTCTCGACAAACATATCCCATGTAATATCCATCCCCCGTCCTTAGATATATTTTTTCTTCAAATCCCCATGATAGACGATATCTTCGGCTCGCACATCTTCACGCTCCAAAATTTCAGGCACCGGCTCTTGGATATCTAGATCCTCTCTCAAAGCATCCAGCTCATCCTCGCTATAGGAGTAGACCATCTCGGCACTGAGGACACCATCTAAAAACTGAAGCGTTTTTAGCTTTTTTATCTCCTCTTCAATTCCTTCACCCTCAATTGTCACGATGATATAACCCTTTTCATCGACTATATGGATATCGCAAACCCCAGACTCTTCCACCCTCTTTTTTACAGCTTCTAAATCTTGAGGATTGCATCGTACTACACAGCTACTAATATTCATTTTAGCCTCCATTTAAAAATTTCTCCGGTCTCACTCCCAGAAATTATTGTATCATTATCCACAAAACGCATTACATTGACAATATTTTTGTGGCCAACCAGTTCATATTTTTGTTCCATATTCTCAATATCTAAAATTTTTAAGATATATTTGTCGTTATCTCCATAAACTACATAGCGATTAGTAGGAGAGAGACCCACTACATAAATAAAAAAGTTAGGATTTTTTACCACTTTATGGGAGTTTTCTTGCCAATCGTAGATAGCCAATGTCTTATCGGCTCTACTACCAGCAGCAATCATATTTTTATTGATATCTATAGATAGAACTTTATCTTTATTGATGTTTTTGAAAAGCTTGATTCTTTTGAGCGTAGGAGCTTCGCCTACTATCACCTCACCTCCCTCATCCCCGATGACAAAATGTCGGCGATCCTTATCCATCGCCATCACTGAGTAGAAATACTCTCCAAATTTTGCCCGCTTTACAACCTTTTGATGAGCAATATCGTATAAAATCACCTCATCGCTCATCAAAGCCAAAAGAGCGTGCCCACTATCTACATATTTTGCCGCTTTGGCATAGAGCATTTTCGATTTATCCAGCACCTTTGTCGTCTTATTGCCGTCATTTACAAAAAGCTCGCTATATCCCTCTTCAGCCTGAGCCAAAAATAAGATTTTACCATCTTTCACATCTACACTATAAATATCCGCATCGTTAAGCGTGCCCATAAAATCTTTAATCTTTCGTACCTTTATCTCGCGTACGGGATGAAGCTCTTTATCCAGTAAGACTACTTTACTTGCATCGGTAGCTACATAAATGTATTTATCATCAATAACCATATCCAGTACACCCGCTTTAATCACCGCCTTTTGGACTGGATGCAGTTGTCCCCCAAGAAGCATCAAAGCGGTCACAACTAAAACAAAAATCTTTCTTCTCATTACCCCTCCCATCCTATTGCCTGTGTGGGACATACCCCTACACAAAAACCGCATCCGTTGCATTTTTGATTGATCTGAGGATTAAAAAGTCCTATAAATTCAATAGCATCAATCTCACAGATATCTTTACACATACTGCATATCGTCTTATGCCAAGCTAGACATCCTAACATATCGATTTTGGGCGCCGGGATATCTTTTTTATACCCTATGCTCAATACTCCAGCTTCACAAACCTTGGCACACTCCTCACAAAAAGTACAACCAGACTTTGAAAAATCTAAAGAGGGTTTGTCGTTTACGATGACTATGATATTCTCTTCACATACATTTTGACAAGTTTTACTTTCGCACTCTTTACACTTTTCAAAATCCTCAACTTTATCAAAATAGGGAGGGAAAAGAGCAAAGCTCTTTTTTGATTTGGTCGATCGAAAAAGAGCGCCAAAAACCTCCCTTCGTTGCACTATTTCACCCCCTCCATGAGCTGTTTGTTAAGAGTAGAGCGGTGCTTGTTCTCTGGATTTCTAAAATCTGGCTTAAATGTATTGGCCACAAGTGGCTTGGCGTTGGCTTGTGGCACATGACACTGTACGCAGTTGTAGCGTTGTGGCGCGATATCCTCTTTTTTAGCCATAAGAGCCAAACGCTTTTTATAGGCCTTAACATCTTCATAGAGCTTTTGCTTGATGAGCTTCTCTTTGGTTTTAAAGAAAAAGTCTTTAAAATGTGTTGGAGGCATCGGCGTAGCGCCTACGCTTTTAGCCACACTTGGCAAGTGGCAGTCAAGACAGGCGTTATGTTTGAGGGTAATAGGTACCAATCCCTCAATAGAGTGGGGGATAAGAGGTGGAGCATTCTCGTAGCTTCTCTCAAAACGATGAGATGTCCCGGGTGCCGATTTAGAATATTCTACCTTAGGAGGAGTCCCTTTACTTCCATAGCTTAGCTGATCTTCACTTACCACTGGAGCTTTTTGAGCCGTAGCTGTAGCTGCACCACAACCAGCGGCAAAAAGCATTGCCATTACTGCTGAAATCCCCGCAAACTTTTTAAAATTCATTTTACTCTCCTTTTTTTACAAAATCACGGATACTAAAGTAAAGGGCATCATCATCGCACACCTCTACACAGCGTCCGCATAACGTACATTCACCCATATCCACTATTTGACTCTTCTTGCCTATCATATAGAGCACCTCTTTTTCGGGACAGACCTCCTTGCACTTCATACATAAAGTACAATTTGGCTGGTTGTGCCGTACCCGAAAGAGATTGTATCTGCTCACAACAGAATAAAAGCCTCCTAATGGACAGATATGTCCACACCATCCATTTTTAAGAATAAACAGATCGAACAAAAAGATCGCTACAATCACCGTCCATCCAAAGCCCATACCAAAGATGATGCCTCGATGGGTGATGGAGATGGGACTGACCAGCTCAAAAGCCGCAGTACCTAGCAAAAAGGATAGTATGAAGCTTAGCCCCATCACCCAATAACGGATATTTCTACTCGCCCACCACTTTTTCTCGAATTTGTCCAGCTTCCATTTTCTTCTAAGATAGTTGGCCAAGTCTGTGACCATATTGACCGGACAGACATAGCTACAAAAGGCTCGTCCACC
>JALWCE010000011.1:0-2232 GCA_027036935.1 Nitratiruptor sp.
GATCAGAGCTACGCGGCGCTGCAGATGCGATACAACCTCTTCAACGGCTTTGGGGACAAGGCCAAGATCGAAGCGGCACGGGCGAAATTTTTGGCCAAAAGGAGCTTTTTGGATGACTATATCAAAAGAGCCAGGACTCAGCTGCGCAGCGACCAGCTTACCTTGAGAGCCCTCGAGAGCAAAAGAGTTTGGGCCAAAAAGCGGGTAGAGGCGGCCAGGAGCTACTACGAGCTGATCAAAGGACGCTACGAGAGTCAGCTAGCTAGTGCCGACGAGCTGAGTCGCTCCATCGCCTCTTTGGCCGAAGCCAGGGCCCAGCTGGCCGGCGTGCGCTCTAGGATCTTCGTGCAAAAGTGCAAGATCGCCTTGCAAGTATCGCTACAAAGCTTTCTCAAGGGGCTTGGACTGTGAAAATATCGCTGGTGCTTGGCAGCGGGGGCGCTAGAGGATATGCCCATATCGGTGTGATCGAGGAGCTTGAGAGGGCAGGATTTGAGATCGCTTCCATCAGTGGAGCCTCCATGGGCGCTCTTGTTGGCGGACTCTATGCCGCCGGCGGATTGGAGGCTTATAAAGAGTGGGTATTGGGGCTTGATGTGTGGGATGTGGCGGCACTGCTGGATATCAGCTTTGATAAGCGAGGGCTCATAAAGGGTGAGAGAGTTTTCGCCAAACTCCATGAGATCGTAGGAGATGTGCGTATCGAGGAGCTGCCTATCAAATATACGGCAGTGGCTACCGATATCGAGCAAAACAAAGAGGTGTGGTTCCAAGAGGGAGATCTGCTCCAGGCGATCCGTGCCTCCATCTCAATCCCCTCCTTTTTTACGCCTGTGCAGATTGAAGGAAGACTGCTTGTAGATGGGGGCGTGCTCAATCCTTTGCCTGTGGCTCCTACGATGAGTGACCATACCCAGATGACCATAGCGGTGAGTCTGTACGGGGAGTGGCAAACCCCTTCTATCGAAGTGCCAAAAGAGCATCGAGAGCGTCAAGAGCGGTTGGCCGAAGCGCTCCAGAAGCTGGCCGAGTATGCCAAATCATTGACAAAGGACGAGGAGTACAGCTTTTTTGATATCGTCTCGCTCAGCTTCGATGCGATGCAAAAGACTCTTATACGCTACCGTCTTGCGGGCTATCCGCCCGATCATCTCATCGAAATCCCTCAAAATATCTGCGGGACCTACGACTTTCACAAAGCCTACGAGGTGATCGAGGCGGGAAAGCAGGCCGCTAGGCTCTTCTTGGCAGAAG
Organism: Nitratiruptor sp.; assembly: GCA_027036935.1. Classification (GTDB taxonomy): domain Bacteria; phylum Campylobacterota; class Campylobacteria; order Campylobacterales; family Nitratiruptoraceae; genus Nitratiruptor. The sequence continues at coordinate 1,255 of JALWCE010000011.1, forward strand.
CTGGGCGATCACTCCCACCGTCTGTTCCCGACCAGTGAGGACGTAGTAGAGCTCGTAGTAGTTGTTGATAATATACTCGAAATCCTCCTTGGCCTCTTCATCGCAAGCGATCAAAAGGGAGCAGCCTACTTTCACCTCTACGCTGTCATCTGGCATTAAGATAGTGGTACGACTTTCATCGTCGTGATATTCATAGAGCAAAAAGAGGATCTTATTCTTTTTACGCCAGTCGGCTCTGGAGCGTTTGAGTATCTCTAGAGTGATCTTTGTGCCTTTTTGGAGCTCCTTAGCGAGAGCGTACGCATTCTCTTCGTTGATAGTGATCTCAAAAAGGAGTGGATTTTGACCAATGGTAGCGCTAAGTTTTCCTACAGTATTCATCGCCCATCTATTATCTTTTTTATGGATGAGGCGGATAAATTTGTTGGCTAGTGGCTTGGCGATGAAATTATAGGTATATTTGGCCAAGATGCGTTCAAGAATGTAGATCTTATCAATTCTGGCAGATTTGAAGATACTAATGTCTTCTAAAGAGTTCTCCCTGCCGATGGTGTAGATAGCGGGATTGAGCTTTTTGGCTGTAGAGAGGATGGTGAGATTGATCATATCGTCTTTGGTTGCGGCGATAATGCACGAGGCCTCCGTGATACCGGCTTGCATGAGTATCTTGATATCCTCGCCGTCTCCGTAGATGGCGCTCTGTTTTCGTTGTTTATACTCTTCAGAATTGATATCTATAAAAACATACTCTATTCTGGCACGCTCTAACCCCTCGGCTAGTGCTTTGCCCATTCGGCCGGCCCCACAGATAATATACTTGCCCTTTGGCAAGAATTCACGCTTTCTGATGCGCAAAATATGCCCAAAGACCCACATCTCCAAAAGCCAGATATACGGAGCTGCTATCTCGAAATAGAGGCGATCGGATATGATCTTGAAAGGATTTTCTATATGGCGGATGCCGATGTTTCTTAGATG
>JALWCE010000011.1:2242-15919 GCA_027036935.1 Nitratiruptor sp.
TTCTTTGGTGGTGGATTTGACGATAATATCGATGCGTTTGTTGAGCAGTTTGCACATCAAAGCGATTTTGGCGTTTTTGATATCGTCTTCAAAGAGCACCACGACCCCACGACAATTTTTTTGATGTATTCCTGCTAATTTGAGAGTTTGTGGTTTGGTGGTGTCTGCGGCGATGGCGGGGACTTCTGGGATAAAGTTCTCTAGCTCGATCTCTTCAACTTTTTCCTCATTTTTATCCACAACAACCGTGCGTATCCCCTCATTACTGAGGCGGTTGATGATCTCTTTGGTAACGTTGTTGTAGCCTAAGACTATGATAAAGGGCTCGTTAAGTTTTCGTACCTTGGAGCGAAACCTAGCGATAGAGAGCTCACGGGCCAGTTTTTTATCCTGAATGAGGGCTACGATGTTACCGATTCCATAAAACCATCCGATCACCGTGAGGTAGATACACGCACTCACCCAGAGGCGCTGGGGATAGGTAAAAGTGTAGGGGGCTTCGCCAAAGCCTATGGTGGTGGCCATGTAGCTGACGAAATAAAAAGCGTCAAAAAAGCTCATATAGTAGGGGTTGCCCTTGTCGTCTTGGCCGGGGATGAGGGTGAGGCCCAAAATCGAGATGGCGAAAGTGATGATGATCACTAAAAGAGGGATTCGCATCCGGTGGATGATGATCCAGACGCTGTTTGATTCCATTTTACCTCTTTGATTTGAGGGTATCGCCGATAAAGAGCAGCACCGAGACGATATTGGCCAAGAGCGCTCCACCGCTCATAGAGACGATCGCCACGGTGGATTCTAGATCGAGACCTCCAAAGACATAGACCGCCAGTGCCCAAATAGTGGCGGCACCTACTAGTTGGATATCGGCGACGAGACTGGTAGCTAGCAGCACCGAGCCCAGCTGGGTCTTGTCGCCAAGTTTTAAGATGGTGGCGATGAGGTTGACTACGATGGCGGCAAAAAGCTCATAGCCACTATGATATTCGATATTGGCGGGATTGCCGTAGAAAAAGCCAAAGTTGGTGGTCATCGCCAAAATAAAGAAAAAACCGCTTATTACCTTTTGAATATTCATACAACTCCTTTGCTGTTAGTGTAAAATGTGAAGACTTATAAATCGCTAAAGGAAGTATATGAAAAGAAGTGCTGGGATACTGCCATACAAGATTGAAAATGGGAAACTGCTCGTCTACTTAGGACACTTGGGAGGCCCTTTTTGGGCTCGTAAAAAGCGAAGCTGGGGTGTGATCAAGGGGGAGGTAGAGGAGGGTGAGGAGGATCTGGAGGCAGCAAAAAGGGAGTTTTTGGAAGAGACGGGTAAAAGAGTCGATGGGGAATTTATGGATTTGGGAGAATTCAAGACATCCAATAAGGTGCTCCATATTTTTGCGATTCAAAAGGATTTGGATACCAATATCTGCTCCAATACGGTGCGGATGGAGTACAGAGGAAAAGTGCTCGAATTTCCAGAGATCGATAGAGTTGAGTGGTTTGATATGGATACAGCTAAAGAGGTTATCCTCTCTTCCCAACTGCCAATTCTTCAACACCTTCAAAGATCTGTGGGTTTGGAGAAGTAAAAACCTTGAGCATATCGTATCCCTATCTTTTTGAGACTATGGAGAATCTCTTCGTTTTCTACAAATTTGGCTATAGTTTCTACGCCGATGTTATTGCCAAACTGGGTAATGGCGGTGACGATGGAGTGGGCGATAGGATCGTGAGAGATCATTTTGACGAGTTTGCCATCTATTTTTAGAATATCGATGGGAAGCTCTTGAAAAATGGTAAAGTTTGAATATCCGCTTCCAAAATTATCGATCGCCGTGTGGACGCCTATATCTTTAAGTTCATGCAGTCTTTGGGCTATAAGCTCTTTGTGATCGAGGGCTTCGGTCTCAAGAAGCTCTATAGTGAGTTTGGAGGCTAACTCTTTTTGTTGGGTGAGGGTGGAGAGTAGGTTATAGTAAATTTTATTGTCGGTGATATCAAAGAAGCTCAGATTGATGCTGATATCTTTGTTTGTCTGTTTGATTTTATCCAAAACGATACGCAGTACATTTTGGGTAAGAAGCGTATAGAGCGTCGTAAATTGGATGTTTGGTACAAATTGGTTGGGATAGTAGATCGTCGTTTTCTCTTTGAGTCGTACAAGGGCTTCGTATTTGACAATTTTTTGGGTTTGGATATCAAAGATTGGTTGAAATTGACAAAAAAGCCCGCCATCTTCTATAAGCTCTTTGATTTTGATGGTAGGAAGAGTTTGGAGGCTTGTCGTAGCGGACTCTTTTTGGTAAACCACTTTGTTGCGTCCGCTTCGTTTGGCCATATAGAGTAGTTCGTCCGCATATTTTAAAGCGTTGGCGCTCTTTTTAAAGCGTTCGGGATGGAGATTGATGCCTACGGAGAGAGTAGTGGTAAATTCGTGATCGTTGATTTTAAATCGGTAATTCTCCACAGCTTTGCGTATACGCTCAGCTATGGCGATCGCATTTTTGGGAGAAGATTTTTTTATAAATCCCAAAAATTCCTCCCCTCCATAACGTACGATGATATCCTCTCCTCGAAGGTTTTGTTTGAGCAAATTGGCCACGGTCTGTAAAACATAGTCGCCTACTTTGTGTCCATAGGTATCGTTAATGCTTTTGAAATGGTCTATATCAAACATAAAGACATAGTAATCTTCAATATTTCTATCGTCTAGGAAATGACGCAAAAAAGTGCGGTTGTATAATCCTGTCAAAGAGTCTGTCACGCTCTCTTTTTTAGTTTTTAGATAGATGAGAATTTGAAAGATGACCACAAGAAGCAAAAAAGAGACGATGGCAAAAATAAAGGCGCTCAGGTATTTGAGCGGCTTTAGGGCGCTATGGAGCAGTTTGAGAAAGTGGCTCGAAAAATCAATCGCCACAATTCCTTGGACTTTGTTGTCAAAGAGGATGGGGTAGAGATAGGTGATCCATAGAGTTTGCAATTTGTGGTGGGTGATTACAAGAGGTTTTTTGGTCTGAAAAACGGCGTTCCATCGAGGCGAGACATCGATTTTTTGATTGAAATCCCCCCTATCTTCTTTACTGCCGTCAAGAAGATAGCGAAAATGGCCTCTATGGTCTTTGTAGACAAGGTAGACATAGGGAAAAGTAGGGGTGGAAAGGAGGGAGAGGGCTTGATTTAACTCTCGACGGAGTTTAGGGTTTGATTTTAAGATATGGGGTAGATCGTGTAGGCTAGGGAGTTTTTGTCTTAGGAGCTCTTCGATATTCTTGCCTAAAAAGAAAGTGTGGTCGGTAACGATTCTTTGAAGGTTTAAAGAGAGCTGTTGCTCTGTTTTTGAAGTTTGGAAAAAGAGGATCGCTACGCCAATGAAAGTCGCTAAGAGCAAAAGTAGATACCAACGTAGATTTTTCACAGCTCATCCTCGATAAACTGCTCCATCTCTTTTGGTAAACGGATGTGGTGTTTGTAAAGATTTTGTTCCAAAAATATAATGTTGGGGCGTCCCTTGTGCCAAAAAAATCCCCCCAAAATGCACTCTTTTTTCTGTTTGATGAGCCGGTAGCTCTCACTCAAGACTATCTTATTGCAAATTTGAGGAGAAAGGATCCTGTTATCTTTATAGATAATGAGTACATCGGCCTTTTGGGGTTTGGAAACGATATGGACAAAGGGGATGTTTTGAAGCGCTAAGAGGGTGCGGGGGTTTTGGGCCCATATTTTTATACTCCTTCTTTTTGGCAAAAGAGCGCTAAGGATTTGGGTGTAGATCTCTTTTTGTATCTGTATCATTCCTTCGCTATAGACAAAAAGGGCGGTAAGAAAAAGTAAAGAGATTATCCGTATCAAAATGTATACTCCACATTTGCCATAATGCGTCTATCATAGACCTCTACGCTCTGTTCTATTTGGCTAAAAGCTTGGCGAAAACCAGAATCGGTAATATTTTGGGCTTTAAGACCAAGAGCTAAATCTGGAGTGAAATTATATTTAAGAGCTATGGAGTATGCCAAAGAGTGCGCGATTTTTCCTCCTCTTTTTTTCTCATAACCGTTTTTATAGATCAGTTCATTATACAGAGTCCATCGTTCCCATTGGTTAAAGGTTTGTAAATTTATACCAAAATCTGGACTATAATGTAAATGACGGCTATTACGGGCCCCATATATATTGAGGATAATAAAGTTAAGCGGATCAAAATAGTAGCGCCACTCGTTCTCCAAAACCTGCAGGTAAATGAGGTCTTTGCGGTTGTAAAATCCCTGGGAAGGGGAGTAATGGACGAAATTTTTAGCTTGTTTATAGCTATAGCGTATGCAAAACTTCCAATTTTTTGCGTTATAGATACTTTCTAAATGCAATAGTTTATAAGAAAGAGGTTTAAGATAGGGATTGGTGATATATGGAGCTGTGCTGTTTGGATAGAGGCGATACATCTCTATGGGGAGATAGGATTTGGTAAAGCTGGCTTTTACTCTGGTATGGGCGAAGTTGTAAATAAGGCCTGTGCGTATGATGAGCTTTTTTCTTTGGGGAATAGTGGTGTTGAATCGGTACAGATCTCCTTTGAGAGAGAGAAAAAACATCGTTTGATGATTGGAAAAGTATTGACGCAAATCGCTATAGAGGCTATACATCTGTTTTGTCAAAGAAGCATCACTTCTTAGTGAGTCAAATTTTCCTTTTTGGGCGCTCTTTTTGTTTTTAAAGAGGGCTCCCACAGTGGCCTCAAAATCTCTCCATATAAAATCGTGGTGGATACCCGCATAAAAGATGGTGTCACGATAGTGGGTAAACCACTCTTGTTGAGCCAATTTTGCATGCCCGTGATCGTTGTAGTAGACCCCTTGTACATCTTTATAACTTCGGTCGTAGGTAAGGCTGTCTATTGAAAATTCGGTGGTAGTGTCCTTTTTTTTGTATTGATAGTGTACATAGTCGTGCGCGGCGCCTAGACCGCCTCCTGTAGGGATCAAAGCTTTGCCATAGCCTAAAAAGGGGTGGCGATGGGTGTGGTAATGGGCGGCTTCTATGCTCTGGGATTGATGGGTGAATTTGCCAAAGAAGAGCGTGTCGTCGCTGTCTCTATCGATCCTATATCTCACGGTTCGCCGCTCTTTTTTATAGCGTAAAAGATCGCCATGGGCGTAGAGAAAATATGAGCCTTTATCGGTGGTGTCGGCTTGATAAAAATCGATTCCTTTGCTCCCTTTGCTATCTAGAATCGCTCTAAGTTTGTTGCCACTATCGCGCTCGGGGGTTTTGGTGTAGATGCGGATTATGAGGGAGGCCGGCTCGTTGCCAAACTCTATAGAGGCGCTGGCTTTGTAGATTTCGATGTGATCTACAAACTCTATTGGCATATCGCTCCATATGGGTAAGGCGCTGGTAAAAGTGGCCGAGGTGATGTCGTGATCGTCTATGTAGATGCGAAGTATATTGGTGGGAAGGTAGCTCATAGAGGCTAAGGAGAAAAGATATAAATTGTTTGGAGCGATTGTATAGTGTAAAAGCGGAATGAGCTTGAGTACGTCTTTGAGAGTATAGGCTTGCATAGCTTCAAGCTCTTGGCGGGTAAAGACTTGCACTATGCCCGCACTCTCTTTTTTAGTCAGGGCAGAAAGGTCGCTAGAGGCTTTGTATTTTTGCAACAAAGTAGAAAGATCGGCACTAAGCAGTACAAAAGGTAAAAAGAGTGCAAAGTATCTCATTATCTTCCTTTAAATTTGTTTATTTTAAAATAAAAATTGTTAAAAACTGATAATAAAGTGGTGATATCCTTCTTTATCATAGCGGTGGGTGAGAGTGAAATGGTGCAGCCGTACGATATTATCGACCAAATAGAGTCCAAGTCCAAAACCACTTTGGTTTCCTTTTTTGTAAAAGGCTTGCAAATACTCTTGTATTGGACGCTCTAGTGCTTCTCCTTGATTTTGAATTTCGAGTCTGTCTGGATAGAGGATAATAGTGGCGTGGGCCAAGGGAGAGTGCTTAAGAGCATTGTCGATGAGATTTTTGATGGCGATGGCTAGAAGTTTGTAATCGGCTTGGATAGTGGGATTGGCTTTTTGGATGATGGTGAGCTCTTGGCGATCGAACATCCCGATATGGATGGCCTCGTCTACCAAATCTTTTAGAGGTATGGGCTCTATGTTTGGTCTGATTTTGGAGTTGACGGCTTCTAGCGCCGCGAGCTCGTTGATAAGGGAGTTAAGTTTTTCAAATATCTGGATGAGCCGGCGTTTTTGTTTCTCGTCTTCTACCATCTCGGCTTGGATACGTCCTTTGGCGATAGGGGTTTTAAGCTCGTGCATGATGTTCCTCAATAGCAGCTTTCTAGAGTTTTGGATGTTTTTGAGCGAATCCGCCGCATTTTGCAACGCTTTGGCCACTTCGTCGATCTCTTTGAAGCCCTCGATATCAAGATTGACATCAAGATCTCCTGTGGAGAATTTGTGGAGCTCTTTTGTGATTTTTTTAAGAGGCTGCAGTTTAAAAAGAAGGAGCAGATAGAGTAAAAAGAGCAGCACCATCATCACGGCAAAAATTGTGGTATAAAGAGTACGCTGTAAAGAGATGTTTTGGCTGACATCTTTGAGCAGCAGCATATTGCCGTAGCTTTGGACCCATATGTAGTAGCTGCCTTTATAGTGGAGTATGATCACCTCGCCGATGGGATAGCGGGTGCGTTTGATAATTTTAGAGTGTTTGGCGATGGTAATGATCTCTTTGGGATGGGTTATGGGGATGAAGTCAAGCTTTTCGAGCTCTTCAAAAAGAGTTTTGGGATTTTGAATGGAGCCCAGCTGCCAGATAAGAGATTGGGAGATAAAATCGAAACGCTTTTCTAGCTGATTTTTGGCCGTGGCTTTGATATACTTGAGCCAAAGCATATACGAGCCCCCGATACCAGCAAAAGCGAGCAAAAATATCAGAGTGATCCATAAAAAGATGGAGGTTTTTTTCATGGGGTGAATTTATATCCTACTCCTCTAACAGATTGAATATAATGGGGTTTTTTGGGATCTTCTTTTAATTTTTGACGAATACGCGAGATAATCACGTCGATGGTCTTCTCCGAGGCGTTTTCGCTTAAATTTTCACAGGTATAGAGGAGCTCTTCTCTATCAATTGGTTGATTGGGATGCTCGATAAGGTAGGAGAGTACCTCAAACTCGGCTGGAGTAAGATGCAAAGGTTTGCCTTTGTAATGGATTTCTCGTCTATTTTTGTATATGGTAAATTCTGGCTCTTTGGGCGGTTTGGAACGGCGTCTCGTGATCGCTTTAAGTCGAGCTTCAAGCTCTTTGGGATCGTAGGGTTTTGGCAAATAGTCATCAGCGCCAAGCTCTAAACCGATGACTTTGTCGCTCAGATCGCTTCTAGCGCTTGAGATGATAACAGGAATATCGCTAAATTCACGAAGCTTTTTAAGAATTTCTAGCCCATCCATTCCTGGCAGCGTCAAATCCAGTATCAAAGCATCGTAGTCTTTGGCTATATGCATGGCAGAAAGGGCGATAAAAGGATCTTCGTAGTTTTCCACTTCGATGCCGTACTTTTTAAGATATTCGGCCAAGATCTCAGCTAGTTCAATATCATCTTCTATCATCGCTACTTTCATGAATATCCTTTTATAGCTCCCCAAGAGGGGGAGAGATTATTTGAGTACGAGAATAAGTGGATATCCTTGTCTCCAGATATAGACCCGTTTTGGGCCTTTATATTTGGTGAGGGCTTTTTTGAGGTCTTCCACTTTCTTGATCTCCATATCCTCTACGCCGGTGATCACGTCTCCTGGTTTGATGCCGGCTTTCTCGGCGGCACTATTTTCTTTGACGTCTTCGACGAGCACACCTTGAATATCACTTGGGATATTATACATCTTTCTTGTGTTTTCATCTATATTTTTGACTTCCAGCCCTTTGAGGGTTTGAGTGGCTTCGCCTCCTACGCCGCTTGGTCGCTCGCCAAGTTTGACTTTGGTGGTATAAACTTTATGGTTTCGCTCATATTTGATGCTCACCTCTTGGCCGGGAGCTTTGGAACCGATGATGGTCTTGAGTTCGTTGGCATCCTCGATAGGCTCACCATCCACTTCGATGATGAGGTCTCCTCGCTTGAGCCCCGCTTTTGCCGCTGCGCTCTCTTTGGTCACTTCTACGATCACGGCACCTTGCTTATGATCATAGACCTCTTTGAGATTACCTTTGAGATCTTCGATCACGACCCCTAGATAACCTCGCTCGATTTTTCCCTTTTCTATCAGCTTCTTGACCACATCTTTCATCATGTTGGACGGGATCGCAAAGCCGATACCGTTATTGCCGCCGCTTCTGGTGATGATAGCGCTGTTGATGCCGATGAGGGCTCCTCGGCTATCTACGAGCGCTCCGCCGCTGTTGCCAGGATTGATGGCGGCATCCGTTTGGATGAAGTTTTCATAGGTGTTGATGCCTACGTTGTTTCTGTTGGTTGCGCTAACGATCCCTTGGGTGACGGTCTCACCGATACCGAATGGATTACCGATGGCAAAGACCAGGTCGCCTGGTTTGATCTTGGAAGAGTCGGCTATCGTGATGGGTCTAAGCCCTTTTTTGTCAATTTTGATGACGGCAAGGTCTGTTAGAGCGTCCTTACCCACCACTTTTGCTTTATATTCTTTGTCGTCTCCGGGAAGCGTGACGGTGATCTCGTCTGCGTTTTTGATCACGTGATTGTTGGTGACGATATAGCCGTCACTGCTGATGATTACGCCGCTTCCCAAGCTTCTTTGGATTCTGCTCTTTGGCATATGGTTTTTAAACATGGGTCCAAAGAACTGCTTGAAAAATGGATCGTTAAAAAAGGGCATGGCGTGCATCTTTGGCAGCTTGATCTTTTTCTTGGTCGAGATATTCACAACGCTCTGTTTTGCCTCTTTGATCGCATCGTAGTATGATATCACTACATTTTTGTCCGCTCCTGGCATAATCCGCTTGAAATTGCTTGGAGCCTCTTTGAAATGGATCGTAGCGGCACTAAGCAACATAGCCGTTACAGCCGAGAGCATAACTATTTTTTTCATTTTTACCTCCGTTGATTTTGCGAAGAGGGAAGGAGAAAAACTCTTCGCCTAATTAATACAATGAAATTGTAAGACAAAAGATTAAACGAAAATTAATCAAAAATTAATGAAAGGTTAATGATGCAAAGAGAAGCAGCTCTCAAAGGGCTTGTAAAAGAAGCTGGAGAAATACTAAAAGAGGGTTATTTTGGCCAAAAAGAGGTCTACAAAAAAGGGAGTGTAGATCTAGTGACTGAGTATGACAAGAAGATAGAGGAGTTTTTGAAGCCAAGGATAGCGGAGCTCTTTGAAAGCTTTGAAGTGGTAGGAGAAGAGAGTTTCGAGGGAGAGATACCAAAGAGAGCCATCTTTATCGATCCAATCGACGGTACCACCAATTTCGTCCACCATATCGCCTACACCTGCATTAGCGTGGGAGTCTGGGAGGATGGAGAGCCTCTAGAGGGGGCTATTTATAACCCCATTTTGGATGAGCTCTTTTGGGCGAGACGTGGAGAGGGGGCCTATCTCAACGGACAAAAAATCGAGGTATCGCCCACTAAAGAGCTCATCGACGCTCTCATTGCCACGGGATTTCCCTATACCAAAACCCAAAAAGGTAAAGATTTTCGCTTTGTGATCGAGTCGATGGAGCGGCTCTTGCCCTATACCAGAGATATCCGCCGACTTGGCAGTGCGGCTATGGATCTAGCCTATGTGGCTTGCGGAAGGTTTGCCGGGTTTTACGAGGTTAATCTCAAGCCCTGGGATGTGGCGGCAGGGATCTTGATGGTAGAAGAAGCCGGCGGAATGGTGAGCAACCATCTGGGCGAGCCGTATAGATTTGGCGATATTATCGTAGCCACCAACGGTCCTATCCACCGCCAGCTTCTAAAGCGGCTGGGGAGCTGGGATTAATCCTCTCTGCACTCGCTCCAGCCCAAGAACTCTTTGAATTTTGGCACGAAAAGGATATCTTTTGGACGGATGTCGAGCCCAAACTCTCTTAGCAGCTTCTCTCGCACCTCTTTGATACGCCAAAAAAAGAGCAGATCCCCCTTGTAAGGGGTCTTGGTCCAAGCGCCAATGCGCAAGGTGTGTTGCCATTCGTTGGCGATAAGGTTTTGTATCTCCACGATATAGGGCTCTAGGATCGTGCCCTCTAGCTCCTTGTGCTCTTGTTCGGCCAGACCTCTGGCATAGGAGAGTAGAGCCGTCTTGATACGCTGCAAATTGTCCGATTCAATGGCAAAATCTTCGATCGTCCCTTTGAAGACTTCGCTCTCAAAGCGCTCTACAAACTCCTTTTTGGCATAGTCAAAACGCTCGATCGCCACCTTTTGGATCCCCTCACTGGGCAGGTAGATCTTTTGCGGCAGGATAATCTGGATAGGATAGCGCTCAAAAACCATCTGAGCTACCGATTTGGCCAAATTTTTGAGTTTGGGTCTGGTATCGGTGGAGAGGATGAGGTGCTTGAGATTGTTTTCCAGGGCCTTGTCCTTTTTGATCAGATAAAAGATCAAAGCGCTCCTAATCGCCTCTTCGATCTCGTTTTTGGGCAGATAGGCACCCATTTCGTCTCGCAAAAACTCCCCCTTTTCGGGGGCTATGGCGTTCCAGGCTATGAGCATCAGGCCAGCTCCACCAAGGTTTTATCGATCTTTTGGCTGATATGTTCGTCAAACAAGGCGATGGTGGGCACCATCCATCCCATCCAGTACCTGGCTTTACCCTCTTTATTCTCTCCAAAGTAGGCCAGCGCTATGCGTCCAAAACCCATCTCCTTTTCTATCTTTTTGGCGTCTCGCAAGAATCGTCTAGGCACCGGAGGCAGTTCTTCAAAGCTAAGCGGTTTGCCCTCTTCCCCATGGTGTTTGACCAGGCTTGCGGCGCTTCCGAGATTTCTCAGCGCTTCTATTACCTTTATAAATTTATGCTTTTTCAAAAAAGCCAGCAATATCTCACCCGCAGGTAGTCGCAAGATCTCGATATTCTCTTCACCCTCTCTTAGATCCACGCACAGGTGTGCCTGCCCTTCGATCATTTCGATATGGGCGAAGATCTTTTTGTTTTTGGGCAGCTCTTTGAGTACTTCTTGGACTTCGTAGTTTACACCCTCTTCTTCATACTTTTGGCCGCTCTTTTTGCCCTCTTTGGCCATGAAATAGGTGGATTCGCTATTTTTTTTACCAAGTATCAGATCAAAACCCCACTTTTTGAGTGCCTTTATCTTAAACTCCCGCTCCTTTTGGGGCTCTCCTAAAGTTTCAAACACAAGCGTATTTAAAAGCATCGCTTCACGAATTTCTGTGATCATTTCTATCCTTTTTTTCATTTAATTATAGCAGTAAAAAGGAGCAAAAAAAGCGACTTTAGTCGCTTATAAGGAGATTTTGGCCGGTTCTTTGATAATCAAATAGGAGGTAACCTCTTTGACCCCTCTGGTGTGGAGAGTGGTTTGAATGGCTTTGTCGGCAGTCTCTTTTTTATGCACTTTGCCATAGAGTTCTACAGCTCCATCGTGGACTACGACCAAAATTGTGGAAGAGGGGATATCTTTAGCTACGGCGAGGCGATACTGGATCTGGGCTTTGAGTAGCAAATCATTACGTTTTTCTACGCTGGCCTTGTTGTCAATGTGTTTGTAATAGAGCCAAAAACTATTTTTTGCTTCGGGTATGACCTTTTGTTCCGTTTTGGAGAGATCTTTTACCACTTCGCTCGATTTTTCAAGGAGCAAAAGCATCTGTTCGAGTGCTTTTTGTAGCTCTTGGCTGGGATCCTCGTTTGGTGACTGGGCCACAAGAGGGAGGCTGCATGCCAAAACGGCTCCTATTTTACCTATCCATCGCATTTTTGGCTCCTTTTATAGCATTTTGTAGAGTCTGCTGAGCTTTGGGTAAAATACTCCGCCTTGATACTCCACCCCATTTACGGGATGAAATATCAAAGCAAAACTAGCGTCTACGGTAGTTGCCGCCGCTTCTACCCCGACCTTTGAAATTTCCTCTCCTGTGGTTTGTGCCTCGGCTTGGTCTAGAGAGCTCTCTTTTGGCCTGTTCGAGGAGTCTTTCGATCTCTTTGAGACTTTTGCCTATTTTTTCACTGCCGCCAGTGGTATCGTTTTGAACCACCATCGTAGCTAACTTGAGGGCCACTGTGGAGATATCGTTTTCGGCTTCGAGCAGATTGACCAGCTCGATCGCTTCTGGGGTTACTTCTTGGGAGAGGACCTCTTGCATAATCGATCTTTTCTTTTGATCTTTGATCTCGGTAGAGGTTGGTATCTCCTTATTAATAAGGGAGCTGCCCACCTCTTTTTGGATACGCAAAAGCTGCTTGAATTCGTGGGGAGTGACGAGACTTACGGCGATACCCTCTCGCCCAGCTCGTCCCGTCCGTCCGATGCGGTGGACGTAACTTTCAGGATCGAAAGGGATGTGATAGTTGAAAACATGGCTCACATCACTGATATCAAGACCTCTTGCCGCCACATCAGTGGCTATGAGGATTTCCGCATCACCTCTTTTAAAGGCTTTGATGGTCTCTTCTCGCTGGCGCTGGGGCATATCGCCGTGGAGTCCTTTGGCGTTGTAGCCTTGAGCTCGTAAAAATTCGCTGAGTCTGTCCACTTCCACTTTCATTCGACAAAAAATGATCGATTTGGTCGGATTTTTATAATCAAGCAATCGTATGAGGGCTTCGTCCCGCTCTTTTTCGTCCACTACATAGTAGTACTGCTTGATGTTGGCGTTGGTCACCTCTTTTTTGGTGATGGAGATGAACTCGGGAGAGTGGAGGATTTTGCTGGCCAGCTCTTTGATGGCGGGGGGCATCGTAGCACTAAAAAGAAGCGTTTGGCGATTTGTGGGCAGGTACTCAAAAATCGCTTTGATATCGTCCAAAAAGCCCATATCCAGCATCTCGTCCGCTTCGTCTAGGACAACGAATTTTGGATTGAGCTCCACTTTGCCGCTTTGGAGTAGATCGAGCAGTCTTCCCGGAGTCGCTACCACCACGGCCGCGTTTTTGATGTGAGCGAGCTGTCTGGAGTAGGAGCTCCCGCCATAGACGGTAGCTGTCTTGATACCTAAGTACTTGCCAAGACGAAAGATCTCGTCGCTCACTTGGGTGGCTAGTTCTCGGGTAGGGACGATCACGAGGGCTTCGGGTTCGCCATCAAGTTCGAGCATATTAAGAATTGGCAGGGCAAAAGCGGCCGTCTTACCAGTCCCCGTGTGGGCTTGGCCTACTATATCTTTACCTGATAAAATGACTGGAATCGCCTCTTTTTGGATCGGGCTTGGTTCTTTGAAGCCGGCAGCTTCGATAGCTCTCATGATTTGGGGTTTGAGATGAAAATCTGCAAAAGTCATACGTATCCTCTAAAATAAATTTGACCTTCGATTAGCGAATCGTAACGATTCAATCAAAGGGCTCAAATTATCTAAAGGATAAGTTACGCAAGAGGATCGAATCGTAAAAGTGCTCGCCTATCAAAGGCTTGGGGCGTATTGTAGCGTAAAGTGCTTAAGGCATTCTTAAGTTTTGAAAGATTTTATGCTATACTTATAAAAAAATTAAGGAGAACGAATGAAAGAACTCAAAGATTTCGACCAAAAGGTACAGAT
>JALWCE010000012.1 GCA_027036935.1 Nitratiruptor sp.
CCATACTCACCACCGGCTTGGCGCACAGCATCGCTTGCATGATCGATTGGGGGACTCCCTCTTTTTTGGAGGGGCAGGCGTAGATATCGATGGCGTTGAGAAAGGCTTGTGGATCGACGTAGCCTATAAATCTAATATTCTCATGCCCTTTGATCAGCTCGCTGATATGGGCAAAATACTCCTCATCGTTGCTCACTCCGGCAATGAGCAGCGTAGCGTCGCTATGCTTGATGGTTTCTATGAGCAGATGGGGGCGTTTATCTCGCTTCAGGCCTGTTAAAGCCCCCACTACTACTCCTCTTAGTCCATAGGTTTGGCGAAACTCTTGACGCAAAGAGAGATCTGGGTAGAAGACTTTGGCATCGGGATAGGAGGGGAGGGAGTAGATAGGTTTGGTGATCCCGTAAGTTTGGAGCTCTTTTTTGATCTTGGAGCCAGTGGTGATGATGGCGTCTGGCAGATGGTAAAGGATCCCCGGCTTTTTGGTCAGGTCCATGTGGCGGGTACGTACCAGCTTGATACCGGCCAGTTTGGCGGCGTAGGCCGCGGGGTAGCTGTCTTTGGAGCTGTGGGAGTGTATCACATCGATATGTCGCTCTTTGATAAGGCGTGTAAGATCAAGAGTAGAGAGGATATCCAAAGCCCCTTTAAACTCTATTGGGAATACCTCGATCCCTTTCTTCTTGGCTGCTTGTGCTATCCATGAGTTTTTAGAAGCTCCAAGCAGCGGTTCCCAGCCAAAGGACTTGATGGCCAACAGCTCTTGCAAAACACGCTTGGCCTCTCCTCCTTGATTTCGCATCCACTCAGTGTGCAAGATTTTCATCCAAAATCCTTTGATATATCTGCTCTATTTTTGGAGCTAGTAGCTCGATTCTGTACTGCGCAGTTCGCCTTTTGGCCTCTTGGGCTAGCTCTTTGGCCAAAGCTGGATCGTTTCGCAGCTTTTGGATGGCTTGGACGATTTGCTCTGGAGAATTGGCAAACAGGGCACTTCGTTCATCCACTAGATCCACGATCCCGCCCACAGGTCTGGTGATAATCGGCTTGCTTGCAGCCATAGCGTCAAGCAAGATCGATCCAAGACCTTCGGTGCGGGAGGGGAAGAGGAAAATATCGGCGATCTGGAGATAGTCGGCTATGTTGGAGCGAAATCCCTCAAAAATCACATTTGATGGGGCTTTTGCTTTGAGCATCTGTTCATCTGGCCCTTCGCCCACGAGGAGAAAGGTGACATCTGGCAGTCTCTTAGCGGCTTGGAGGATATCGAGTTGCCCTTTGTCACTCTCTTTGAGTGCGGCGATATTGAGCACGACGAAGCGATCTTTGAAGCGATCTTGCAGCTTTGGAAGCTCTTTGGTAGTGGCAAGGGGTGTGAGGGCCGAGGGGAGGACATGGATATTTTTGGCCTCTGTTTGGGATTTTACCTGCTTGGCTACTGCGTTTGAGATAGCTATCACGGCGGCGGCATTTGCGTAGATCGCTTGGGTGAAAGGGTTTTGTTTGATCTCAAATAGCACCCGTCTGGTTAGAACATATGGGGTGCCGTAGAGTAAATGGGCCAAAAATACCAGTTGGGCCCCTTTGGCCTCGTGGGCGTGGATGAGGCGGCAGGATTTGAGGCGTGGCAGATGGAGCCAAAAGGGTTTGGATATCTCTTGGATAGAGGCCTTTTGGATATGGGCTTTGAGGGGGCTGCCTCGGCGCAGGAGCACCTTTTGGGGCAGTGGGAGGGTATTGACTAGCAAGGCGGTCTGGCGCTCCCCTCCTCGAAAGCTTTTGGCCAAATTGATGTGGCAGATCATTTTTTGTAATACCCATCGATATATTTGAAAAAGACGCCGTTAAACTCTCCTACGGCGATGACCAGTCCCGCCCCTCCGTCCAAGAAGCCCCCTCTTAGCACGAAGCTGCGAAAAAAGGCCCAAACGCCTCGCCAAAAGGCGAGAGCCGGGTGCAAAGCTTTTGGCTTTTGGCGCTGAAGCTTGGAGTATCTGGCGGCCTTGAGCAAAAAGTCTTGGACTTCGTCTACGGCGTAGTGGATGAGGTGACCGGGGAGCTTCTCCACCTCCGTAGCGATGAGGCTCTCGTGGACTTGGGTATCGCTAAAGCGGGTACAGGAGCGGTTGTAGAGCCGTTTGACCCAATCATTGCCCCAGCTGCCGTGGTAAATGGGGCGGCCGAGGAAGAGATTTTGGCGGTGGATGGCGTAGACTTTTTGTGATTGAAGCGACAGAGTCTGGAGGGTTGCAAGAAGCTCGGGAGTGACTACTTCGTCGCTATCGATGGAGAAGATCCACTCGTTCTTAGCCAAAGAGGCGGCTTCGTTTTTGGTGGGACCAAAACCGATGAAAGGGCCTTGGTGGATGGCGACGTTTGGGAATTTTTGAGCTATTTTAAGAGTTTGATCCTGCGAGCCCGTATCATACAAGATCACCTCTTTGAAATCTTTAAGGCTCTTTAGAGACTCCTCTAGATGAGCCTCGGCATCTTTGGCTATCATCACGGCGCTGATATGTTCAATCATACTTTAAAGCCTTTTTCCACCGCTTGTGGAGCCAAAACCACTCTTGAGCTCTAGCGCGAATCTGTCTAGCCAGCACATCGGCTTGGGCTTGGGTGAGGCGATGGATATCGCTCTTTTCATCTTTTGTGCGCAGCGGCTGGATCGGCTCTTGGAAGTGGATGGTATAGTGGCGGTGGTCCTCGGTGGTGATGAAGATTGGAATGATAGGGGCTTCATAGCGGCGGCTTAACAGTGAAAGCACAGGCGTATGCATGGCGCGAAGCCCCAAAAAGTCCACCTCTATCCCTTCACGATCAGTAGTGTGTTGATCGACTAGGATCCCGATGGCTCTACCTTTGGAGATGGCTTGAAAGATCTTTCTCAGAGCCTTTCGCTTTTCGATGAGCCGTATATCAAACTGCTCTCTGTTGGCTCTGAGGATTTCGTCCATCGCTTTGCTTGGCAGTGGTTTGCCCACCACGCTGATGGGCAGATTGTATCTGGCGGCCAGAGCCAAAGGGATCAGCTCCCAGTTGCCGTAGTGCGAGCCCATAAAAAGGATAGGCTTGCCGCTTTGTAGCGCTTTGTGGAGTATCTCTTCGCCTTTGAAATCCACTTTGGTCAAAACCGCCTCTTTGGTAGTGTTTTGGTTGAGTACGAAATCTTTGAGCAAAAAGGCAAGATTGTGGTAGACCTGTTTGGTGAGTCTTTTGGCCTCTTTTTTTGGAAGCTTCAAAGTGGCTTGGATATTGTTCATCGCCACTTTTTTGTGTTTGGAGTCCACGGCGTAGGCTAAGGAGCCAAGGCCTTTGGCGATCGCTTCTTGGATGGGTAGGGGTGTCTTTTTGACCAGTGTGGCAAAGGCCCCAAAGAGGGCTACGTAGAGGCGATCTTTATATTCCATAAAAGCTGCGATACCATTCGATGAATTTGCTCACCCCCTCCTCGATGGGAGTGGAGGGTTTGTAGCCAAAATCACGCTCCAGTGCGCTGGTATCGGCCCAAGTGGCCGGCACGTCGCCCGGCTGTAGAGGCAGTAGATTCTTCTTGGCCTCTTTGCCTAGGGCCTTTTCGATCGCTTCGATGAAATCCATCAGCTCCACAGGCGAGCCGTTGCCTATGTTGTAGATGCGATAGGGGGCTTTGGAGCTGGCGGGGTTTGGTCTGCGTCCGCTCCAGCAGGCATCTGGCGTGGGTGGATGGTCGATCACTCGCACCACCCCTTCTACGATGTCGTCGATGTAGGTGAAGTCTCGCTTCATCTTGCCATAGTTGAATACATCGATGGGACGATCCTCCAAGATCGCTTTGGTAAACAAAAAGAGCGCCATATCGGGCCGCCCCCAAGGGCCGTAGACGGTAAAAAAGCGTAGTCCCGTGGTGGGTATATCGTAGAGATGGGAGTAGGTGTGGGCCATCAGTTCATTGGACTTTTTGCTGGCTGCGTAGAGGCTCACAGGATGGTCTACATTATCCTCTACGCCAAAGGGCATCCGCTCATTAAGCCCATAGACGCTGGAGCTGCTGGCATAGGCGAGATGCTCTACCCCGTGGTGACGGGAAGCTTCTAAAATATTCAAAAAGCCTACGATGTTGCTCTGGATGTAGGCCTCTGGGTTGGTAAGAGAGTAGCGCACCCCCGCTTGGGCCGCCAGATTGCACACACGCTGGGGCTCTTCGGCCTCGAATATCTTAAAAAGAGCCTCTTTGTCTTCGAGATCGACCCGATAAAATGTGTGCTTGGGATACTTTTGGCTTATATACTTTTTACCAAAAGTAAAATCTTCCTCTTCAAATCCAAGCTCCTTGAGTCTGCCATATTTCACTTTTGGATCGTAGTAGTCGTTGATGTTGTCTATGCCTATGACCTCGTCGCCTCGCTCCAAAAGCCGCTTTGCCAAGGCGTAGCCTATAAATCCCGCCGTTCCCGTGACCAATATTTTCATTTACACTCCAATAACTTCTTTGCTTGTGCAATTATATCATCTGGCGAAATCTCTTGGATGCATTGATCCCTCTTGTCCCATCGGCACAGATCCACCTCTTTGGCCCAGAGTGCTTTGTTGATGGGGGTTTGGACCATGAGATTTGGGGTGGTGTAGCCAAAGAGGATCAAGGATGGGCGGTTGAGGGCCCAGGCCAGATGAGAAGGCCCTGTATCGCCCCCGATGAGCAGGTCTATGTTAAAGATGAGGTAGATCAGCTCGTCAAGATTCAGCTTTGGTAGCACCGTTGCGCCGCTTTGCTGGGCTATTTGGTGGGCTATCTCTTTTTCTTTTTCATTTCCCCAGCTGATCAGCACTTGCCCCTCCAGCGCTTTGGCCACTTGGGCAAATTTTTGGGGTGGATAGTTTTTGTTTGGTTGGGAGGAGGAGGGGACGAGGAGGATGGTGGGGCGGCCTAGTAGGCTATCGATATGTGGATAGCTCTTTTGTGGCGCGAAGCAGGGCTCTTTGGCCAAGATCTCTTCATGGCTGTAGGAAAATTCCAAGGCTTTGGAGACTGGGATGAGACTGCGATCGGCTACATTTGCTTCGCAAGGGACGACTACCGGATCGGTGTAAAAAAGGGCTGCTGGCCACTCCCTCGCACACCCTATCTGTGGACCCACCCGCCGCTTGGCCAAAAATTTGGTAAGGATCGCCGATTTGATCAGCCCTTGCAGATCGATGGCAAGATCTACTTTGGGCAAAGAGCCGATAAGCTGCCTCAGCCCAGCTAAGGAGGGCTCTTTTTTGAGCCTTTTGAGAGGAACAGGGTGGATATGGTCTATGTGAGGGCAGGTATGCAATAGCGGGGCGAATCTCTCCTCGCATATCCAATGTAGTTCGGCACTTGGGTGGTGTTTTTTGAGAAATTGCAAAACGATGGAGGAGTGGACGATATCTCCCAGAGCGCTCAGACGCACCAGTGCGATTTTCAAACCGGCCCTTTTTTTAGTATAATTGTAGCAAAAAAGGGCGGTTGTGATTTGCGTTCTTGATTGTGAGACGATCCCCGATACTGAGTTGGTACGGGCCCATTTTGGTTTGGAGGGTGAAGACGAGGCCGTTACTCAAGAAGCGATTGCTCAGTATGAGGTTGCCACCGGTAGCTCCTTTTTGCCCCATCCTTTTCATAAGATAGTAGCCATCAGCGCCGTTTTTGCCAATGAGGCGGAAAATTACGGCGATTTTCATAAGGTGGGTACTTTTCCTGGCAATAGTGAAGAGGAGATTTTAGGGGAGTTTTTGAACTATTTGAACAAATCAAATCCTAAACTTGTTACTTTCAACGGCCGCTCTTTTGATCTACCTTTGATTTTTATGCGGGCGCTTCGCTACAATCTTACTTGTCCAGCCTATTTTGAGACGGAAAATAAAAATAGTAGATTTTCTGAGAAAAATGGCAAAAGTAAAAGTAAATGGGAAAACTATCGCAGTCGCTACTCCGAACGATTTCATCTTGATCTTATGGATGTGATCGGCAATTTTGGAGCTGTGCGAGGACTTAAACTCGATACTTTGTGCCAGATGGCGGGACTGCCCGGTAAATACGATGTAAGCGGCGATCAAGTCACTGAGCTTTTTTACCGGGGGCAACTTCAAAAGATCCAAGAGTATTGCGAGAGCGATGTGCTCAATACCTACTTGCTTTTTTTGAAATATGAGTTACTTCAAGGCAATATCGACCAGGAGCGCTACAAAGAAATATTAAAAAATATGCAACCAAAGCTTCCCGTAGATAAATCCTATACCCCCGTTTTTTCCCAATTTATCCAAAAGGAGATCGATGGTCGTCACTGAGATCGAAGAGTTTTCGGAGATACGCACCCGTGCAAGAGCCTATTTATGCTTTTTGCTTCAACGCTACATCCCCAATTATGTCCCAGATCCCTCTTTAGATAACATTATTAATGCCCTAAAGATTTTAAAAAAAGAGCTTCCACAAGCCGAAGCTTTTTATGTGCTCGATCGCAAGGGGATGCAAATTATTGACGCAATTTCCAACAATCCAGAGTACCGCCGGGGCAAAGGGATAAACAGGAGTATGCGCGCCTACTACTATCGGGCCGTACGGGAAAAGCGCTGTATTCTCACAGATCCTTATCCCTCGCTTCTTTCCCATGAGCTCACCGTTACTGCCTCTTATCCTGTATACAATGACAAAAAGCAGCTCGTTTATATCGTTTGCGTCGATATCGCTTTAAAAGAGCTGCTCAAGATGTTTCATCCCACTTCCATCGACTCTTACTTTGGCTCTTTTACCAAAGTTTCTTATGCCGTCTTTTCAGGAGCGCTCCTGATCGTAGCGATGTTGCTGCTTGTTAAAGGTATTGGGAGCTTTTTTACTATGGCGATTGAGCTGCGTCATATCAAGATTAAAGAGATTTTTGAGTCGACTATTCTTATTACTCTTTCGTTGGCTATCTTTGATCTGGTCAAAACCTTGTTTGAAGAGGAGGTATTGGGGCGGCACAAGAAGCGAGAAGCTGGGGATATCCATAAGACGATGATCCGTTTTTTGGGCTCTATTGTTATCGCTCTTTCTATTGAAGCTTTGATGCTTGTGTTTAAGTTTGCCATCATCGATCCGCAAAAGATCATGTATGCGGTCTATCTCATAGGAGCCGTGACGCTACTGCTCTTTGGCCTCTCTTTTTATCTCAAGTCGATTAGCAATATGAAAGAAGATGAAGAATGAAAATAGCTATTGTCGATTATAATATGGGAAATCTTAGAAGCGTACAAAACGCGATGCAAAAAATAGGTCATCCCGCCGTGATCGAACAAAAGCCTAGTAGAATTGGTAAGTATGACAAGCTTATCTTGCCGGGTGTGGGCGCTTTTGGGGATGCGATGGAGCATCTGCGAAGCAGTGGTATGGATGAGGCGATAAAAGAGTTTGCCGCAAGTGGCAAGCCGCTGTTAGGGATATGTTTGGGGATGCAGCTGCTTTTTAAGAAAAGCTATGAATTTGGTGAACACGAGGGGTTAGGACTCATAGAGGGTGAGGTAGTCCCTTTTGATACCTCGCGTTTCCCCCACCGTCTCAAAGTCCCCCATATGGGCTGGAACGAGCTTTTTGTCCAAAAACCGAGCCCCCTTTTAGCGGGGCTACCCGAAGCCTTTTATCTCTATTTTGTCCACAGCTATCATGTGGCGTGTGGTGAGGAGCAGACTATCGGCAAGACTTTGTATGGCTATGAGTTTGTCTCGGCGGTGCAAAGAGAGAACATCTTCGGGTTTCAGCCCCATCCGGAGAAGTCACACGATATGGGGCTTAAAATATTGAAAAATTTTGTGGAGTTGTAATGGAGATCTATCCGGCAATCGATCTAAAAGATGGCAAGGCGGTGCGCCTGACCAAAGGGCTCATGGATACGGCCAAAATCTACAGCGACGAGCCGTGGCAGGTGGCGAAACGTTTCGAGGAGTTAGGAGCTAAGTGGCTCCATCTTGTGGACCTCAACGGTGCTTTTGCGGGTGAGCCCAAAAATTTGGAGCAGATTAGAAAAATCAGAGAAAATACCGATCTCAAAATCGAGTTGGGTGGCGGTATCAGAGAGGAAGAGACGATCAAGCGATATTTGGATTTGGGGATCGATCGCTTGATCTTGGGCTCTATCGCCACCAAAAAGCCCCAGTTTGTCAAAGAGATGGCCGCCAAATATCCCATAGCCGTAGGGATCGATGCGATCGATGGCTATGTGGCGGTGGAGGGGTGGGCCAAGACCTCTCAGATCAAAGCCACTGATTTGGCTAAAGAGTTTGCGGCCAGCGGCGTAGAGGCGATCATCTGCACCGATGTGGGCAAAGACGGGACGCTAGAGGGGGTCAATGTGGAGTTTACCCTCTCAATCGCTAGGGCCAGCGGTATCGACACCATTGCCAGTGGTGGCGTGCGGGATATCGAAGATATCAAAAAGCTCAAAGCTACCGGCGAGATCGCCGGCGTGATCGTGGGCAAGGCCTTTTACGAGGGTAGGATCGATTTAGCAGAGGCTTTTGAGGTGGCGCGATGAAGCAGTACTACTATGAATACAAGATCACACCCAGTGCCTTTTTCGAAGAGATAGAGTCCTTTTTGATGGATCGCTTCTACAACGGCATCGAGGAGAGAGGGGAGAGCCTAATTTTGCGAAGCGAAGAGCCTCTGGATACCATTATGGAGCAGCTGCGAGAGTATATCAAAAGTCTTGAAGAGCTCTTTGGCCAAAAGGTAGATCTAAATATTCAAAAAAGCAAAAAAGCCAACGAAGACTGGATAGAAAAGTATAAAAAAAGCATCACCCCCGTAGAAGTAGGGGAGTTTTATATCCATCCAAGCTGGCACGAGCCCAAAGAGGATAAAATCAATATCCAGATAGAGCCGGCCCTTGCTTTTGGCAGCGGTCATCACGAGACCACATCCGGGTGTCTTGAAGCGATCTCGAGGTATGTCAAAGGGGGTGAGGAGTTTTTGGATGTGGGATGTGGCAGCGGGATACTCTCTATCGCTGCGGCCAAAAAGGGAGCTGTAGTTGACATCTGTGACACGGATGAGCTGGCTATCCAAGAGGCCAAAAAGAACTTTAACTTAAATCAAGCTGAATACAAAGAGGCGTGGCTAGGAAGTGCAGGCCAAGCTCAAAGGAAGTATGATATAGTTACGGCCAACATCGTAGCCGATGTGCTTAAGATGATCCGCCGCGATCTTCTCAATGTCACCCAAGAGGGGGGATTGTTAATCCTTTCTGGTATTATTGAGAAGTATCGAGAAGAGATCCTCAAAAGTTTTGATCTACCGCTAGTCGAAGAGATCAAAAAAGGTGAATGGAGTACGATGATTTTACGAAAGGAAGATAATGGCAGACAACCAGAAAAAACCTCAAAAGGATAATTTTTTCAATAAAAATCCTCTGCTGACTTTTGCCATCTTTTCGGTGGTTCTGATCTTGCTTTTTAAGTCTATTTTGCAGCCTAGCGCCAATTTGGGACAAGGGGCTAGAGCACATATGATGGGCGCGCCCATCCAAAAGACCAAAGAGGTGAGCTACAGCGAGCTTAAGAAACTTATTGAGCAAGGACGCGTACAATATGTGGCTATCGGACAGCGTACCATCAAGGCGATCGCTAATGAGGGTGGATACAAGGTAATCTATTTTGCCAATCGAGTGCCCGGAGATACGAGTCTGATCCCTTTATTGGAGAAAAAAGGGATCGATTATGGAGGCTTTAGCGAGAGTAACTGGATGAGCGAGATGCTCTTTGGCTGGATTATTCCCATTTTTATCTTTTTTGCTATCTGGATGTTTTTGGCTTCAAGGATGCAAAAGAGTATGGGCAGCGGGATCCTCGGTATGGGGAGTGCCAAAAAGCTCATCAACTCCGAACGGCCAAAGGTGAAGTTTGAGGACGTGGCGGGAGCCGAAGAGGCTAAAGAGGAGGTCAAAGAGATTGTGGACTTCCTCAAACATCCCCAGCGCTATATCCGTCTGGGCGCAAAAATTCCCAAAGGGGTACTTTTGGTAGGCCCTCCGGGGACGGGTAAGACGCTTTTGGCTAAAGCTGTGGCGGGAGAGGCGGACGTGCCTTTTTTTGCTGTTAGCGGTAGTAGCTTTATCGAGATGTTTGTGGGTGTGGGGGCTGCGAGGGTGCGAGATCTTTTTGAGCAAGCCAAAAAAGAGGCCCCTAGCATCATCTTTATCGACGAGATTGACGCTATTGGTAAGAGTCGGGCGGCGGCGGGTCCGATAGGGGGCAACGACGAGCGAGAGCAGACACTCAACCAGCTGCTAGCGGAGATGGACGGATTTGACAGCTCTGAATCTCCCGTGATCGTCCTAGCGGCCACCAACCGACCAGAAGTTCTTGATCCCGCCCTCCTGCGGCCCGGACGATTTGATAGGACCGTAGTGGTGGATAAACCCGATTTTGAGGGACGATTGGCGATCCTTAAAGTCCATGTCAAACATATCAAGCTAGCCCCCAACGTAGATCTCAAAGAGATCGCCAGACTTACTGCCGGACTTGCTGGAGCCGATTTGGCCAATATTGTCAACGAAGCGGCGCTTTTGGCTGGTCGAAAGAACAAGGAGTATGTGGAGCAAGAAGATCTGCTCGAAGCGGTGGAGCGAGCGATCGCCGGTCTGGAGAAAAAGAGCAGACGCATCAGCCCCGAAGAGAAGAAAATAGTGGCCTACCATGAAAGCGGCCACGCCCTCATTGCCGAGACGACTCCGGGCGCTAGAAAGGTGACTAAAGTCTCTATCATCCCCAGAGGTCTCGCCGCTTTGGGCTATACGCTCAATACGCCAGAAGAGAATAAGTACTTAATGAAAAAGAGCGAACTTGTGGCCGAGATCGATACTTTGCTTGGAGGGCGAGCCGCCGAGGAGGTCTTCATCGGTGAGATTACCACAGGAGCTGCCAACGATCTTGAGCGAGCCACCGATATCGTCAAGGCGATGATCAGTATGTATGGGATGAGCGATGTGGCCGGACTTATGGTCCTTGAGAAGCGTCAAAATATGTTTTTGGGCGGTCCGACCCAGCCGGTTAAAGAGTATAGCGAAAAATTGGCCGAAGAGATCGATAACTTTATCAAAGAGTTTTTGAAACAGCGCTACGAGCATGTTAAAAATCGTCTTAAAGAGTATGCCCAAGCTATTGAGAAGATGGTCCAAGTCCTCTCGGAAAAGGAAGTGATCGAGGGCAAAGAGGTGCGTGAGATAATTAAGGAGTTTGAGCAAAAAGAGGGTAAGAAGAGTCTGTTGGTGGATGAGGAGAGCGATATCGACAAGGCCAAAGAGGAGGCGGAGCACAAAAAACAGCAAAACGAGCAGCATAACAAGGAAGAGTAGTGGAGAAGCCATCTTTTGATCTGCGCTATCTTTTTCCAAACTTTTTTACAGCTCTTTCTGCTTTTTTGGGAGTGCTCAGTGTCATCGCTTCCATCCATCACCATATAGAAAAAGCGGCTTGGCTCATCTTTATATCTTTGATATTGGATGGACTAGACGGAAGAGTGGCCAGATTTACCAACGCTACAAGTAGGTTCGGTATGGAGTTTGACTCCTTGGCCGATATCGTAGCCTTTGGCGTGGCTCCAGCCATACTTTTTTATCAAGCTATCGGATATCAGTATGGAAAATTTGGCTCTATGATAGCGGCGCTTTTCGTGGTCTTTGGGGCGATCAGATTGGCCAGATTCAATGTGATGGCCTCAGGCGACCCCTCAGTATTTGTGGGCGTACCGATTCCAAGCGCTGCGATATTCGTGGCTGGATGGGTGCTCCTGTACAATAAGTATCATCTGCAAAATTTTGGTATCGCGATTGCTTGGATGACCTTAGGGGTGGCTTTATTGATGGTGAGCAATGTGCGCTATCCAAGTTTTAAGCGTATGGATTTGCATAAGACGCAAGTCTTTAAAATCTTGGTCGTTATGGTGATCATCGCTGCTCTTTTATACCTTTACCCAGCCGAAATGGTAACTTTGAGTATTACGCTATATATCTTTTTGGGAGTGGTGCGCGCCGCTTATTTTTTATTTAAAAGAAAAGTACGCTATAATAGTGGAAAAAGATTATCAAAGGATAATGATGAGTGATATAGGAGTGGTGAAAGCCCGTAAATTTTTACCCAAAATCGAAATACGCAATTATCTCCTACGCTAGTCCTATCCATCAAGCTATTAGAAAACGACCCATACTACTTTATCAAAGGATTCCATAATGAGCGAAAAAGTAAAAATTTTTGATACCACTTTAAGGGATGGAGAGCAAAGCCCGGGAGCCTCTATGAATACGGAGGAGAAGATCCAGATCGCCAAGCAGCTGGAGCGTTTGGGTGTGGATATCATAGAAGCGGGTTTTGCAGCGGCGAGTCCTGGGGATTTCGAGGCGATACGAAAGATCGCCGAAATGGTGCGAAACAGTACCATCTGCTCACTGGCCAGGGCTTTGGAGAGGGATATCAAGGCAGCCGGCGAGGCGATAGCGCCGGCTCCTCATAAGCGTATTCATACCTTTATCGCCACCAGCCCCATCCATATGAAGTACAAGCTGCGTATGGAGCCCGAAGAGGTGATCAAAAAGGCGGTGGCGGCGGTCAAGTACGCCAAAACTTTTGTGGATGATGTGGAGTTTAGCTGCGAGGATGCTGGGCGCAGCGAGATGGGATTTTTAAAAGAGATCATCGGTGCGGTGATCGAAGCGGGGGCTTCTACGATTAATATTCCAGATACTGTGGGCTATCGCTTTCCCCACGAGATGGGAGAGATGATAAAAGAGCTCAAGGAGTTTATCGGTGATCGTGCCATCATTTCCGTGCACTGCCACAACGACTTGGGGCTCGCCGTGGCCAACTCTTTGTATAGTGTCTTAAATGGCGCTAGGCAGGTGGAGTGTACCATCAACGGCCTTGGCGAGCGGGCAGGCAACGCGGCGCTCGAAGAGATCGTGATGGCCATCAAAACCCGAAAAGATATCTTCGCAGATATCGATACTAACATCAATACCAAAGAGATCTATCCCACCAGCCGACTCGTAGCTGCCATCACCGGCATAGAGCCCCAGCCAAACAAAGCGATCGTGGGCAAAAACGCCTTTGCCCACGAGAGCGGTATACATCAAGATGGGGTTCTTAAGCACCAAGAGACCTACGAGATCATGCGAGCCGAAGATATCGGTCTTGATCGCAACGCCATCGTCCTTGGTAAACATTCGGGCCGCCACGCTTTTAAGAAGAAAATAGAAGAGCTTGGATTTAGCCTCAGAGAAGAGGAGATCAACAAAGCTTTCGAGCGCTTCAAAGTCTTGGCCGACAAGAAAAAAGAGATCACCGATGATGATATCAGGGTGCTCATCACCAACGAGATCGCAAGCGCTCCGGAGGTCTACAAGCTCAAAAAGCTCCAGATCAACGACTGTAGCGAGGGAGTACCCAGCGCGGCGGTAACGATAGAGTTCGAGGGCAAGGAGATCACGGACGCGGGGATCGGCGATGGGACGATCGATGCGATTTTCAAGACGATCGATCGTATCAGCGGCTATCAAGGTACGCTCAACGACTATCAAGTCCAAGCGGTGAGTAAAGGTAAAGACGCTTTGGCCAAGGTGGTGGTCAAAGTGGTCTTTGATAAAAATCGGCCAGCAGTCATCGGGCATGGTCTGAGCATCGATACGATGATAGCTAGCGCCAAAGCCTATGTGAGCGCACTCAATAGCTACATCTCGATGCGAGATATCTTGCCTACCAAAAAGTGCCAGGAGATTTAACTCTCCTGAGCCTCTTGTGTAATTTCTTGGATAGGTTGTGATCGGGTGGCTTCACTCTCTTTTTTCATCTCCACAATCCAGTGAAAATAGAGGTCCATAATGAAAAATGGGGTAAAGACGTTGATGATGGGAATGAAATTCAAAAGCGCCGATACCAGCGAGGCGGCAATGAGATAGGCTTTGTGCTCTTTGAGTCTCATATACTCCTCTTTGGTACAAAGCAGCGAACATACACCGATAAAAGCGGATTCTTTGTAAAGCCACGCCCAAAGAAACCAGACAGCCAGAAAATTGGCGATAGGGATGAAAAGGATAGGGAGTATCAAAATTGAAGCTATAAAAAACCAAGCTATATCTTTATAGAGTGTATAATAGGTTCTGGCGCCTGAAATATCTCTTGGAGTGATTTCTAACTCACCGGCATATTTTTCTGCTAGGGCTTTTAAAAAGGCTTCCCGATACAAAAAGACCACAAAATATTCCGTGATCAAAAAGAGATTGTAAAGCAGATAAAAGGCCAAGATCCAAGCGATCCCTTTGGCCACCGTGTCAAAAGGCAAAAGGGTCAAAAAGCGTTGGATCTGGATGTTGATGTTGGGCCAATAGACCATGATCACGCCGGCCCAAAAGATAGAGAAGATAAAAATGAGGGTAAAGTTGATTGCCTCAAATCTCGACTCTTTTTTGCCCCCTAAAATAAAAGCGCTAAAAAGTCCTATAAAAATGGCGTAGCTTACCAGCACGGCTATGAACCAGAGCATAAAGGTGATGATAAAGGCTCCGTTGGCTCTGACGATGGAAAAGGGGATCCATGTGATGATCTGAGAGGTGAAGTGGACCAAAGGGTCCCATACGACCCATCCGATGCCAAGCCATACGAAAAAGAGGGGCACGGCCGTCATCAAGGCTAGTTTTATGGTGGAGAGGCTGAGCATATCTCGGATGGTTCGGACGATATAGGTGTTGATTTTCATAAGTACTCCTCCAAAGCTTTTGGGATACGAATCTGGCCATCTTTGGTCTGGTAGTTTTCCATAATGGCGATAAGGGTACGGCCGACCGCTAGACTAGAGCCGTTGAGGGTGTGGGCGAGGCGGTTTTTCTTGCCATCTTTGAAGCGTATCTGGGCTCGTCTGGCTTGAAAATCACGGGTATTGGAGATGGAGCTGATCTCTCGGTATTTGCCCTGACCTGGTAGCCACACCTCCAAATCGATAGTTTTAGCCGCGCTAAATCCCAGATCCCCGGTGCAGAGCATCACATGGCGGTGAGGAAGCCCTAGTTTAGTCAGCAGATCGCTAGCACACGCCACCATCTGCTCAAACACCTCATCGCTTTGCTCTGGTCTTGTGATGGCTACCAGCTCCACTTTATCAAACTGGTGCTGTCGGATCATCCCTCGCACATCTCTACCACCGCTGCCGGCCTCTTTACGAAAGCAAGGTGTGTAGCCGGTGAGTAAAATGGGCTCGCTAAGATCTTTGATGATCTCCTCTCGGTAGAGGTTGGTCAGGGGTACTTCGGCTGTTGGGATGAGGTAGAGATCCTCGTCACATACTTTGAAAAGATCCTCTTCAAATTTTGGCAGCTGTCCCGTACCAAGCAGTGAGGCGCTATTGGCCAAAAAGGGGACGTAGACCTCCTCAAAGCCATAGGAGCGGTTGTGATCGAGCATGAAGTTGATGAGGGCCCGCTCTAGTCTTGCTCCTTCATTTTTAAGTACGCTAAAACGGCTTTTGGCCAGTTTTACTCCTCTTTCAAAATCGATCCAGCCAAGTTTTTCTCCCAGCTCCCAGTGCTCTTTTGGCTCAAAGTCAAAAGTGGTAGGCTCGAGTATTCGCTTGATCTCCACATTATCCTCTTCACTCTCTCCTATTGGTACATCTGGATCGGGAGGATTGGGGATAGTGAGGGCCAAAGCTTTGAGCCGCTCCTCTAGATCTCGTACCACTCCTTGTTGGGCCGCTATTTTGGCTTTGTTGGCTTCGAGTTCTTTTTTGAGTTCGTCGATACTTTTGCCCTCTTTTTTGTAGATACCAAACATTTTTGAGAGGCTGTTTTGTTTGGCCTGCAGATCTTCTA
>JALWCE010000013.1 GCA_027036935.1 Nitratiruptor sp.
GGATTGTAGCGCACTACGAAGTAGTTGTTTGCGTCTTGGATACGCCACGCTATCCCTCCGCCTTGATCGATGCGCCCGCTATTGGCTCGAAAACGCACCGCTATCTTGCCCTCTTTGAAAGTGAGCTCGGGATTGTAGCAAAGATTAAAGGCGCTGGTGCCCGGACGCACCAAAGAGAGGATATGGTTGTTGCCCTCTTTTTCTACCGCCCATTTGGCCAGCCTATTCCCCGGGTGGGTGGCTGTTACTTGCCATCCTTTGGGGATCTTGCCAACCGGCGTAGACTCAAAATCTTCTATCACCACATCGGCTAGAAGTAGCAAAGGGATGATAAGTAGCCATAACGCTCGCATAGAGCCTCCTTTTTGAGCTATTGTACACAATTTTGCCCTGAGTGGCAAAAAGGGATAGCGATTTTGGCCATAGCCTCAGGATAGCCTCTGGCTTTGGCTATCTCTTTGGCCAAAGAATCGATTTTGGCCTCTGGTAAAGGTTTGGGATAGATGCGGCCTCCTTGTCGGGATGGATCCAAGGCTCCTAGTGTGATGAGTTTCTGGAGGATCGCATCGGCCATGGAGAGGATGGAAGAGACTTTGACGATCTCACATCTAGCGTACCGATCCCCTTCAAAGCTCACCTCAGCGGCTCGTAAAGTGAGGTTGGCTCCGGGAATCTGTTGGGCCCCGTAGAGCGGAGTGGGGGTAGGTTGGGCCCTTTTGAAATCCGGAATATAGCGGCTTACATATTCGATGGCTCGCTGGGTACGGTGTAGCGCCACCTTACTTGGCCAACCCTTTTCGATCCAGTCGATATACTTTTGGGGGAGTTTGGGCTGGCTGGAGACTTCGCTGCTTTTGGCCACGCCATCTTCAAAGAGAGTAATATCTTTTCGCATGCCATGCAGCTGATAGTACCCTCCGGAGTAAGGGGTGAACTGAGCCATCCCCCGATCGGTGCCACGAATGCCGTGAAAAATCATCTCCGGATAAAGATGCTCTTGGCGGTAGCTGGCTCTGGCTACGTAGGCCGCTTTGAACTCCACGAGGCGACTTTTTTTGTATCCTAGCCAGTCATCTAGATACCCGCTCTCAAATCCCATGGCGTTGATGAGAAAGTCGAAGTGTTGGGTATATCTTTTGCCATTCTTTTCGTAGGTGAGCTTGAAGCCACCCTTTTCATGCTTGGCATCTACCACTTTCGTGCCATAGTGGATGGTGGCGTCTTGCAAAAGCAGCTGGGCGATGGCGCTGAGGCGAAAGATGTTGATCCCATACTCTTGGACTAAAAGTACTGGATATTTAAGCTTGGTTAGAGCCACCTCTTTGGCAAAGCTAATCATCCACTCCAGATGGTTTTGGGGTACTTTTGGCGTGGGAAGCTCTTGGAGCTCTTGAAGTTGCTCGTGGTTGAAGCTCAGCACATAGTGCTCGGGCTCGCCCAATACTTTGGCCTTTGAATCTTTAGCTACCAGATCGCCGTAGGCTTGGGCTAGGATAAAGGCTCTTTCTTCAAGCTCTTTGGGATTAAGGAGGATATGCACAGGTACCGCTAGAGCCGTGGGGCGACGCTCTATTGCTTGAGGATAAAAGCGCACAAATTCGATCGACTCACGAAGCAGCTGCAGACGCTGGGTATCGTCGATGTCTGGATAGAGATTGCCTCCGGCGTGTAGATGACATGCGGGAGGCCCGGCTATGAGCATCTGCTTCTTTTCAAAGAGCGTCACATCTACGCCTAAGGATCGCAGATAGATAGCTACAGAGGCTCCGGCCACCCCACCGCCCACAATCGCTATTTTCATAATATCTCCTTGAGTGTGGCCAAAGAGGAGATCTTTTGAGCCTCCATTTTGCTACTATCATAACCATGTTCTACCCAGATCATATCCATACCGGCCTCCTTGGCTGCGAGGTAGTCATTGATGGAGTCGCCTATCATCACGGCTTCTTTTGGAAGGAGTTTGAGCTTTTCGCATACATACAATAAAGGCTTTGGCGAGGGCTTTTTGGCTTCTAGACTGTCGCCTCCTATGATCAGATCGAAAAATTCGAGTCTTAGTTCTTTTAGAATGGGTAAGACGAAAGCGTAGGGTTTGTTGGTCACAAGTGCTAGGCGGTAGCGAGGACGAAGATATGCTAACACCTCCTTGGCATGTGGATAGGCTCTAGTATAGTTGCACAAATTGGCCTCATAGTGCTCAAAAAAGATCCTTTTTGCCTTTTCAAAAAGCTTAGGATCAATAGGAGGCGGCTCCATCTGGCCCGTCAATCCTCGCTGCAGCAGCAGCGTAGCCCCGCCGCCTATCCAACTACGAATGGTATCTAAGTCATAGGTTGGCATCCCCAAAGAGTGCAAAGTATGGTTAAGCGACGCCGTCAGATCGGGGGCGCTGTCGATAAGTGTGCCGTCTAGATCAAAAAATACTGCTTTTTTTTTCATGGTTTTTTTGCAAAATTGTACCAAAGATAGAGAGAAAAAGGCAGCTTTTATTGGAAAATATTAACGTAATTTTCTATAATATAGATGAGCGCCGCTTTTGGATGGACCAAAGATCATCTCCGCTTCTAAATGATCGCTAATTTCGTAGCGTACGATGATAGTGGAGATCTCGTCATTTTTGTATAAAATAGAGATTTTGTCACTCAGGTGCGTACCGATCTCAAAGCCTACTCTTCCGCCCTGGGTAGTGAGGGTGAGGGTATCGAGTTTGAGGCCTAACTGCTTGAGGAGGTCTTTTAGGAAAATATTAGAGAGTAAAGAGCCAAAGCGTCCGCCCCCTAAAGCGGAGTTGAGAAGTTTTTGGGAGGAGCCAAAGGCTAGGAGGCTTAGAATCTCGTTTGGTTTGAGGTAGGGTTCGCTATCAAAATGTACGATCGGATGTTGGGCGTCTCCGGAGATGGTGATAAAGATGGTGTAGCGCTCTTTTCTGGTTTTAAGATGCAAATCAAGCAAAGGGTCGCTGGGCGGTCCATAAAAACTTAAAGTTGAGGGGAGAATCAAAAAGTATTGATCAGCTATCTCGTAGTGTCCCCGTATGATTTTGACAAGTCCTAGTACCTCCAACTCTTTTTGATACTCTTTGTACAAACTCAAATCCGGTTTGATCCATACCAAGAGATGAGGAATCTTGTATAAAATCGCCTTTTTGGAGCCTATGTGAATATCAAGAGCTACGTTTTTGGTGAAGTAGTCCTCTTGGGTCTTGATCTGATCCACCACAATGATGTCTGGATCGTCGATGGAGTGGATCTTTTTGGGAGCGTAGGTAATAATGCCCCTAAGCAATCGGAGATCGCCGTTTACTTCTATTTTTGGCAAAGCCAAAGCGATTGAGAGATCAGCATCCAAGGTGGCGGCTCCCTCGATAGAGGAGTAGCGGTACTTTCGAGCCGTGGCCTTGAGCCTGCCTTTTTGGCTTTTGGGCTCAAAAAAACCCCGTACGAGAATTTTATCCTCTATCCAAAACTGCTTAATCCTAATCGTGTCGCCAAGCAAAAGAGTCGATGGCTTCGTGGCGAAAATTCCATGATCTTTAAACTCCGTGGCGTAGTAGTCTATAACGAGCCGAGGACCAAAGCCGTGGAGTTTGAGGTTTAAAAAACTGGGCTCACCCGTGAGTTTTGGGGCTTTGAGAAAGGCTTGATATCTACCTTTAAAATAGTGGGCGCTTAAATCTAGTTCGCCGTCGTTTGGGATATAGGGAAGAGCAAATAAAGCGTCAAGATGCTGGATAAAATCTTGTACGGAAAGGGTATGGAATTTGAGATTCCACCCTTTTGTTTTTTGGAGCCTTAAGCGACTTTGTCCAATAGCGGCTCGTATGGATGTGGGGGTAAAGTCAGCGTGAAACAAAGGGGAGCGTAGCGTCCCTTGCAAAGAGGTAAGATTAAGATTGAGTAGGAGTGAGTTGATGGCTGGGAGATTGATTTTGTCCACAGGCTTTAAAAAATCGATCGAAGCCCGTAAAGTCGGGGGACGAAGCGCCCCTACAATGGCGGCGTAGTTGGATTGGATCCAAAAGTCGATATTTTTGGGCTCCCCTTTGGCTTTGAGTGTGAGGATAAGGTCCCTTAGGGATGAGGGGAGATTTGGATAGAGTTTGGCCAACAAGATGGGGCTAGAGCGCAGCTCAAAACTTTGTGGAGCCATCCATTTTCCATTAATGCGCCACAAGGGAGTGGTGGCTTGAAAAGTGGCCTCTTTGAGGCCTCCGACGGCTTGTATGGTTACCAAACGATAGGCTAGGGGACGCATAGGCAGTGTGGTTGTAGGATTGTGAAGTATGGCTTGGAGGCGGTAGCGAAAAGTATCGCGATATAAAAGTGTGGCTTTGATATCGGCTTGAGAGCGTTGGTAGAGACCCTCTGCTTTGATTTTGGCCACAACCTTTTTATAATCGCTTTGGATAGCGGCTTTGACTTGGCGCAAGCGCACCTTGTCATAGCGGACGGCATTGGTGCGTAGTATGGCTTTGAGGCCTTTTTTTGAGGCGTGGAGTCTAAAGGAGACGGGTTTGAAGATAAAAGGGGGTAAGTTTGGGTAGAGGCGGCCCCGTATAAAGGCTTTACCTTTTTTGATCTCTCCTTTGCCAAAAAGCGTACCCCAAAGCGTCTTGAGGCGAAGCCGTGCTATTTTGGCACTTTGCATATCTACCTCTTTGGCCAGCAGCGTTAGGGTGTTTTTTGTTTTGTAGTGGTAAAAAGCATGAATAAAAAGTCTGGCCACAAAGGGATGGATGGGCAAAGCTAGGGGATGATTTTGCGTAGATGTAGATTTGGATCGACTGCTTAGAGATTCGATCGCGTTGAGGTTTACCCCTTTGGCGCTCATGGAATCAAAGTAAAGGATAAGGCGCGCAAGGGGTGCAAGGCGGTAGCGCAGATCCAGCTCCTTGGCCAAAAGTTTGTGATGGTAGCGGATATCGTAAAGGGTAATGTGGGTAAGAGAGTGCAGAGCAAAGCGAAAAGATATCCCCTCTTTTTGCAAAAGTTTTTGTAAGTTTTTGGTAATAAAGCCGCTTTGACTCTGGGCTATGAGCAGCGCCATTATTATAATAAGCAGCAGCTCTATGACTTGGAGCACCCTTTTCAAAAAACGGCTCCTATGTACAAATTTAAAGCGTGGTGGGAGGGGTGGAAAGGGTCGATCCCCATATAGGCTTTGAGGGTGCCTATGGCCGAGGGGTAGAGGATGCCTACCCCCAGTGCGTCCACGTGGTCGGTGAGGTTCAATCTTGATCGTGTTACATAGGTGCGATCCCAAAACAAAGCGCCATAAAGACTTTTGCTTAGAGGATAGCGTAGCTCTATGGAGCCTTCGTTGAGCGCGTTGCCGCCTATTTGACAAGGGCTATCAAGGGCATAAATAGTATGGTAGCCGTAGGCTCTGTTGCTTTGGGCTCCACCGGCTAGAAAGAAAAGCGAAGGAGGGGCGCTGGAGGAGCTAAAAAGCTGGCCGATATGAGCTTTAAAGAGCACTATTGCCTTGCTCAAAGGGAGGTAAAGCCCCCCTTTTGCTTCCACTTTGAGATAGTTGGGATCGCCAAAAAAAGAGCTCTCAATCTTACTGCTTATATACCATCCTTTGGTGGGAAAGAGCTTGGAGTCTCGTTTGTCCAAAAGATAGGTAGCAAAAAGATTGGCGTAAAAATAGCGCTTTTGGGGGATACAAAAAATGGCGTCAAAAATATCTTGACGCTGGAGCCCGATACCCAAGGTGTAGGCGTACCTAAAGGACTCTTGTAAGATTTTAGAGGATATGTGAATAGTTTTTTGTTTGAAGCTGTGAAAGTCTTCCAAAGCATATTTTCCAAAAAGGACGGTATCGAAATCTCTTTTTAGCAGCGGCAGACTTGGAATAAAAAGAGATAGAGCGCTTTTTTGCTCCAATTTGGAGTGAAAAAGGGTAAGAGTAAGCTGGTAGGTATGGAAATTGAAATCTTTGTATCCAAAACTCAAAAGCGGTCCTCTATCGGTTTCGTATCCAATTCCCGCTTTATATAGATGGTGCTTTTTGCGCTCTTTGAGCCAGATATCCACAAACACGCTGTTTTTTATCTTTTTGGAGTAGTCGATGCGCACCCCACTAAAATATTCTAAGGAGTAGAGCCGCTTGTAGCTTTGTTCTATGTGGTCAAGATTTAGCTTTTGTCCCGGGCGTAGGTAGATATGGTCCAATACGACCCGTTTGGGCAGAGTGCGCAGGCCTTTGACCTTGATAGAGGCGATACGACAAATTTTCCCTTTGCGCAGATAGATAGAGATATAGACGCTATGGGATCTATGGTGGATGTAGGCTTTGGGATTGAACTCAAAACTGCAATACCCTCTTTTGAGCAGCCGTTTTGTAATTTGCTCTTTCATCCGTTTAAACAGGGGGGCGACGAAGCGCTCGTTTTTTTTAAAAGGTATACGAATGGGAAAATCGCTCGTTACCGAGATCGCCCGAATCACTAAAGGAGGGCCTTCGTGAATCAAGAAGAGAGCTTTGTTCCTTTCTCTTTTGAGCCTTATCTTCGCATCCCAAAAACCTTGCTCTTTGTAAAAGAGTTGGAGCTCCTCTTTTAAAGAGGGGAGAAGTTTCTCATCCACCTTTGGCACCCATTTTTTATGGAGTATCTCTACCCACCACGGAGGCTCCAGACCCAACTCTTTGTAAAGGCGCTTGCTTGAAAATGTTTTATTGCCCAAAAAGTAGAGCTCTACTTGAGCTCCAAAAAGTGTGATGGCAAGAAAGATAAGGGTTAAAAAAGTTCTCATTATGCTACTATTTATGTATGGAAAAAAGGATATATGACTTTTTGGCAAAAAATCATTTGATGAGTTTGGCTACCTACGGCAGTGGAGGGATATGGGCGGCGAGCTGTTTTTATCGCTTTGATCCGGTAGATTTGGCTTTGGTCTTTGCTAGCGACGAGACTACTATGCATATGCGTCATATCGCCTCCAATCCAAAGGTTGCGGGTACGATCGCTCCTTGCGAGCTCAAAATCCATAACATTCAAGGGGTACAATTTCAAGGAGAGGTGTATAGAGCTAAGCCGCGGCAAAGGAGGCTCTATTGCGAGGCTTTTCCCATAGCCAAAGCCATACCGAGCAATTTTTGGAGCGTAGAGCTTTTTTGGGTGAAAATGACGGATAACACTCTTGGTTTTAAAACCAAGCGTATTTGGACTAGGACTGGACCAGACGATCGATGATATACTGCTCGATTTTATGCTTGGGTACATCTTTATCCAGAGCCTCTTTATAGATTTGAGCTACTTGTTCGCCATATTTATCGTAGGGAAAATGTGGGAGGTAGTTTTGCCAGCCCTCCACGATGAGCCGTTTGGCCGCCTCTTTTTTCATTCTCTCTTCAAAAATCTTATAAGTACCAAAAAAGAGCAGTGTAAAAAAGATAGCGAGGATGATGGAGATGTGGCAATCGAGTCGGACTAAGAATTTGTGAAAAAGCAAAGCTAAGGGTAATACAATGAGGTTCCAAAGGATAAAGTAGACCAGATAGAGTCGGAGTCTACAAAACCGAATACCCGGAATCATCTTAATATCAAGATTGTCCATATAGATCCGATTGGCCTCCATCAACTCTCGAAATCGCATGGGATATTTTGGGCGTTCAAAAGTAAAATCGATGATTTTGCTCTTTAGCCTCTCAAGCAGTTTTGCCAATAGCCTCTCTCCTTTTGCCCTTTTTGTACTCCAATGGCGTAGATCTGGTCAAAATGTTTGGTATCAAGTATACCAAAATTTCCTGTCTGATCGATTTGGATATGTTTGGTAGCTAGGGGAATGGAGCGACGGGCATTGGCGCTAAACATCACGTAACAAGCCCTTTTGAGATTGCCCCATACGCTTTTTTGCATTCCGTGTGGAGCGAGTGGGTTGACGTTGATGGAAAGACGAAAGGGATACTCTTTAAGGGGAGAGAGGGGAAGATTGTCCGTAAATCCTCCATCGATGTAGCGGCTATTGCCGATGGTTATGGGAGCGAATATAGGAATAAGAGCTGAAGAAGCCAAAACCCCAAGAGCGAGATCGCCTTTGTGCAAATAGTAAGTCATACCGCTCTTATACTCAGTGGCGGTGGCAAAAAAGGGAATGGGAAGCTCTTCAAAAGTACCAAGTCCCAAAGCTTTGAGCTCTTCGTAGAAAGGGCCAAGATCAAATAAAGAGCCTCGAAAGAGATTAAAAGAAATTTTAGAAAATGGAAAAGTTTTGACAAGCTCTAAGCACTCTTTTGGGCTATGGCCCTGAGCCAAAAAAGCTCCTATAATTGCCCCGCCACTGCTACCAGCAATTGCTTCTGGATAGATACCAAGATCGTACAAAATCTCCAAGTATCCCAGCTGAGCCACACACCTGGCTCCGCCGCCGCTTAGAGCCAGTGCTACTCTCATATGGGTTTGACCACCGCCATAATGACGATGATGATCATAAGGATTGTAGGCACTTCGTTATAGATACGAAAGAATCTACCACTTTTTGTGCAGCTATTGCTTGCAAATTTTTTAAGAAAGTGCCCCAAAGAGAAATGATAGAGAATCAGTAAAAAAGCGGCCGTAAGTTTGATATGGAGCCACAAGCCCGTTTTAAAAAGCTCAGGACTAAGAGCGATCATCGCCGCACCACTGAGCAAGGATGCCCAAAAGGCGGGGACACCGATGAAATAGTAAAGTTTGTGCTCTTGGATCTTGACCACCTCCACAAATCCTTGGTTGTCACGATGTTCGGCGTGATAAACAAAGAGTCTGGGTAGATAAAAGAGCATCGCCATCCAGCTCATCACACTCATCACATGAAAAGCTTTGATCCATAAATAGTACTCCATATGGGCTCCTTTTTGGCCAGATTATAGCACAAGCTTTTGGCGCAGCAGCTCTATCCCCTTGGTGACAAGGGAGGCCAAAGGGTACTCTTGGACTCTTTGTACATCAATCCAAACAGCATTTTTTGGAGGTGCGTGCAAAGGGTGCAAGGAGATGGTAAGATTGTATTGGGTATAGCTGTGGCGATAGGTGGCGATGGGCTTGCTCTTTGGTGAGGCAGGAGGGAAGAGGAGCATTCCCTCATAGAGTTTTTGAGTAGAGCGTACCATTGCAAGTTTGCCCTCTTGAGCGTAGATACCAAAGTGGAGAGTTTTCTTTTCTCTTTTTTGACTCTTATTTTGTCCAAACAAAAGTGGATCATCGGCTTGGCAAAACGCTTTTAGGGGACATTCGCCGCACTTGGGGCTTTTGGGCGTACAGATGAGTGCTCCTAGATCCATAAGAGCTAGATTGTGCTCTTTGGGTCGGGTGGGGTGTAGAAGCTGGGTGGCGAGGCGTTCCAAATTGGCAGGGGTCGGATTTGGCAGAGCAAAGAGGCGGCAAAGTAGCCGCTTGATATTTGTGTCCACTACCGCGATTGACTGATTGTATGCAAAACTGCAAATTGCCGCGGCGGTGTATGTGCCAATACCGGGAAGTTTTTTAAGCTCCTCAAAACTCTTTGGCAATCCTTGGGGGCAGAGCTTGGCCGTTTTGTGCAAGTTTTTGGCTCTTTGATAGTAGCCAAGGCCACTCCATGCGGCCAGCACCTCATCCAAAGAGGCTTTGGCTAAAGCGCTAAGAGTTGGGAATTTATTCAAAAAAAGGGGATAGTAACGGTTGCGCACCCGCTCTACCTGGGTTTGCTGGAGCATGATTTCGCTGATATAGACATGGTAGGGATCTTGGCTTTGTCGCCAGGGCAGATCGTGGCGGCCGTTGGCTTCGTACCATTCAAGTAGCCTCTTGCCAAGTTGCTGGATCGAGGTTGTAGTACTCTTTGAGCAGCTCATAAAGCTGGGGCTCCTCCTTTTTGAGTTTTTTGGGCTTTTCAAAAAAGGCTTCCGTGGCCACGGCAAAAAATTCGGCCGGGTTTGTGGTGGCGTAGGAGTCGAGGACGCTGCGCTTTCCTTTGTGGTAGAGCTGGGTGATCTTTTTGTACTCTTGGCTCATCACCTGGGTCCATTTGGAGTAGAGCCGCCAAGGTAGAGGCGGCGTCCCGTCGGCTACGCCATCTTCCATATCCAACTGATGGGCAAATTCGTGCAATCCTACGTTGCGTCCGTCATGGGGGTTGAGGTCGCCTACTAGCAGATCCCTCCAGCTAAGCACCACCTCACCTCCTTGCCACGCCTCGCCCAAGAGTATTTGACCAGCTTCCGTAACTATCCAGCCGTTTTGGATCTTTTCACGCTTGAAGACCGCTTCTGGATAGAGGAAGATGGAGTGGACATGTTTGTATTCGCACCGATCGTGTCCGATGGTGAGCAAGCAGGCGTTGGCGGCGATGAGCACCTTTTTTTCATCATCTATCTCCAGGCCTTTGCCGATGAACTCCTTTTCTTTGATGAAAGTAAGGATACAAGCCTCCAAACGGCGCCTAAGATCGGGTGGCAGTATCCGATAAAAAGGGAAATCCTTTTGTAAAATCTGGCGGTAGGAGTCTGGGAAAAGCCCTAGTAGCTTATAGAGCTTGTATCTAGCGTCCGTGACCAAAAAAAGATAGAGCCGATAGAGGCTATAGACAAGAGCTATAGCCAAAAAGAGCGACAAAAGTAGCAGATAATAGTCCATATGCAATTGTACAATAAATTAAAATCCTAAAAAGGAGTCGAAATGGCAATCTATGGAAAGGTTGAGGGCCCAGAGGATATCAGACGCATCAACTGCCTCATCCGTGACGAGATGCTGCAAGTCCAAGATGAGGCGCAGCTAAGCGAGCTTAAAAAGCGAAGCGATTATTTATGTACTCTTACCTATTCTCCTTTTTGGCAAAAAAAATTTGGTGATACGATCGAAAAGTTACGCGAAGTGGCCGTAGAGGAGAATAGAGTCACGGTACAAGAAGCTAATATCATAGCCAAGTATAAAGGTTTTGACAAAGAGTACCATCCGTGGCGCAGCGATATCGATGTTGAAGAGCAGCTTCGTCAAATTCCTGGCGAAGTAGTTGAAGAGATTATGCACGCCACTCTAAGCCTCAAACTCGATACGGAGATTTTGGAGCAGCTGCGTCGGGAATTTTGCGATATTAGAAAGGCGATGGTGTTATGCGAGGATGAGGAGTGTTTGATTAAGCTCAAAAGAGCCGTGGATATCCTCTCGGTGCTTCCATATTTAGAGGAGTTTCAAACCCATTTTGATGAGGGACTTTTGGGTGCTATTGATGCACTTATTACCAAAGAGAAAAACCGCTCGGTGGAGTTGGCCAACATCATCTGTGAGGTAAAGGGCTGGGAAAGCTATTTTGAGTCTATTAGCGATGAGGATTTTGGCTCCTTGAGTGCCAAGGAGTATTTAGAGAAGCTGCTCGAAGAGGAGGAAAAGGCCCAAACCTATATCCCTACCGAGAGTCGATATAAAGGCGGCGGTAAAGTGCTTTGGCTAGTCTATTACCATCCAAGGAGAAAAAGAGAGTACGCCAAACGGGTCTATCTCCCAGCTGAGTACCGCAATCTCAAGATGGAGGGTCCTGGCGAGTTTACCAACAAGTTTGGTAATAAGGTATGGGGTGTAAAAATCAGCTACGAAACCAAAGTCAAAGCCACTACCATCAAAGTACGGGGTAAAGAGATCCATCTGCCTGAGCGGTGGGTAAAAAAAGAGAAGATCGTCACTTTGCCGCCTGTAGCCCAAAATGTGAGGCTTGTGGAAGAGCGACCAAAAAGCGCAATGGATATTGCCTAAACCCCTGTACCAAAAAACGCCGTAAAAAGTGGATGGGGCCCATGCCTTTGAGGCTTTGGCTCCTTTTTTGATACTCTATCTTCTAACCAAGGTAGTTTTGCGATCATAGCATCGCATAAAAATAGGAGGGATGATTGTAGCCATCTTTTTGGCCATTGTCTTA
Source organism: Nitratiruptor sp. (assembly GCA_027036935.1). Taxonomy (GTDB): domain Bacteria; phylum Campylobacterota; class Campylobacteria; order Campylobacterales; family Nitratiruptoraceae; genus Nitratiruptor. The sequence continues at coordinate 11,877 of JALWCE010000013.1, forward strand.
CACAGGCATAGCTTGATTTTTTGGTACAATATTCACACCTTTAGGGAGTATCAAGGAATTTTCCATCCTATCCTCTCATAAACAAAAGGAAATAAAATGATAAGAAGAGCTTTTGTAGCGAGTGCGGCGGCGTTTTTACTCTTTAGCGGATGCGGGGGAGGAAGCTCTTCGCCTGCGGTTACGAAACATTTCGTTCTTGATCTACCTTATCGCATACCTTTCCCAAACGATCTGTTATTTTTGCCAGCGCCCAACGAGCCTGCCGATGGGACACTCAATCTTGCGTATACCCCAAATAGTCCCGAAGCGGCGATGATTCGCTCGTTGAATCGGCTTGACGGATTTTCCACCACTGCGCCCATCCTCGTGCCCACCGATACGGTGGTTGAGCCCACCTCCCTTTTTGGCAAGATTCATATCTACCAAGCCAAAGCGCTCCACTCCTCCTCTTCCCCTTTGCCAATAGCTGCTCAAATAGAGCGAGAGCTTCTAGCTTCTTCTTATACTTTTTTCACCTTTGGGGACTCGATCGTCATTGAGCCCAAAGTGCCGCTACAAGGTGATAAGGAGTATATTGTCGCCATCACCAAAGGAGTAGTGGATATTAATGGCGAAGGATTGGGTCCCGATACGATTACTGCGCTGCTTTTAAACGATGCTCCGCTATTTGACGATTCGGGCAATCCTTTGTACGATATACCGATTCAAACTCTTCAAAAGATCGAGTCCTTGCGTCCATATTACCACCATTTGGTAAAAATAACGGGCCTTTTACCCCAATCAATAGCGACGATTTTTAGTTTCAAAACCCAAACTATTGGCAAAGTGGCCAAAAATTTAGCGAGCCGATCCTATGATACAAGGCTTATTTTGCACGATAGCGGCTATAGCGTCCAGCAACTACTATTCCCAAGCCAAGCTTCAAGCGCTTCATCGGTGGGAGATGCCCAAGTGTACGTGGGGCAGTTGCAAAATCTGCCTTACTATTTAGGCAGACCCACGATATCCAATCCTATTGCTCCGCTGACGCAAGAGATGAAGCTACAAAATTTTAAGCCTATTGAACGCTCTAAAGTGACCATTCCAGTCCTTGCCGCCATACCAAAGAGCTGTCCAATGCCCCAAAACGGCTGGCCCGTGGTACTCTTTCAGCACGGCATCACTCAAAATCGCACAAATCTCTTGGCGGTAGCCCAGAGCTTTGCCAAAGCTTGTTACGCTTCGGTGACTATAGATCTGCCGCTGCACGGCATTACCGATCCAAGTTTGCCGCTGTACCAAGGCGAGTACGAGCGTACTTTTAATCTTGATCTTTTGACGCAAGATGAGGAGTGTAGGGTAGTGGCTTTTGAGCCTGATGGCAAGATCGACTGTTCGGGCACCTACTATATCAATCTTGCCAACGCTGCCGTCTCAAGGGACAATATGCGCCAGACTACTGCCGATTTAGCGGGACTTTTACATGCTTTGCCAAATGCGGTTGGGGTAAAGTTTGATAGCTCTAAAGTAGCATTTGTGGGACACTCCCTTGGGGCGATGGCGCCTTTTGGCTTTTTGGCCAACAAAAAGCTCCAAAGCGCTGTCTTGGCCAATCCAGGAGCTGGTATCGTACCGATGCTACTGGCTTCTCCTACCTTTGGACCTACGATCTTAGAGGTGTTGAGTGAAGCGGGCATTCAACCAGATTCCAAAGCGATGGAGCGCTATATACTCCTTTCTCAGACATTGGTTGATGATGCCGATCCTATCAACTATGCCAAGCCGGTAGCTAGGATGCAGCGCTCTTTGATCTTTGAGGTCCGAGGGGATGAAGTGATACCAAACAGCATACCGGGCTATCCTCTAAGCGGCACCGATCCGCTTATTCGAGTCATGGGGGCCAAAGCTTTGCCTATTCAAAACGCTCCGGGACTTATAAAAGTGCCCAAAGTTACCTATTCTCGATTTATCGTAGGAGAGCATAGCTCCATTTTACGACCGAGCTTTCCTGAGGTGACACAAGAGATGCATCGTCAAATGGTCTCATTTATTCAAAGCGGCGGTACAAAAGTATTAGTGAAAGATTTGAGTATCTTGGAGTAAATTGGTGGAGCATGCCGGGCTCGAACCGGCGACCTCCACGCTGCCAGCGTGGCGCTCTCCCAACTGAGCTAATGCCCCTTGTGTTTTTGCGATGAAAGCATATCATAAAATTTCAAAAATGCCAACCCCAATCCATATCCCAAGCGTCATAAGTAGAGTAAGCAGCACAGCCGCAGCACCCATATCCTTGGCCGCTTTGGCTAAGGGATGAGGTTTTTGGGTGCATAGATCCGTTAGATGCTCGATGGCGCTATTGAAAAGTTCGGCGATAAGAGGCAAAAAAAGAGAGCTTTGCAAGATCACCTTGGAGAGTAGATGCAAAGGCGCAAACCATATCGCCAAACTTAAAAAAGAGGCTACGAAGAGTTCGATCCTAAAACTGGTCTCCTCTTTGAAACAGATACGAAATCCATCAAGAGCGTAGAGGAGATTTTTAATCGGATGAAAAGAGGGTTTATATCTCATATCATAAATTTCCTCGCCTCTTCTTTGCTTTTTAGAGGTGAAGCGAGGATACTCTCCTTACCTATTTGGACTGTATAGTTTTGGTCGGGTCTGGCTTTGGAGTAGGTCAGAGCGATGCGGGCGGCCAACTCTTTGTCGGCTTGGCTTGCGTTTTTGCTCAGTATGGAAACCGGACCGGGCAGAGGGAGATTGAATCGTTCATATTTGCTAAGCTTCAAAGCTTTGAGCCGCTCGTTCTCCTCTTGGTTTCGGCTCACCACAAGTTTAGCGCCCTCTGGTAGCCTAAAATGGCGGCCCCATTTGAGTAGATCCGCATCCTCGCTTGTAAAATTATCATATTTGATATGCTCTTTGAGCTTTTGGCTAAAGTACTGATCTGTGAGCAGACAGCCGCCACTTGGACTCTCATACTCCTCGATCCCCCACTCTTTGGCCAACCTCATCTGCACCTCTCGGCTACGCCCTTGGATATCGAGCAGCTTTTCTCTATCCACCCACCCTTTTTGCTCTGGGATAGTGGGAGGTAGAAGTTTGGCCGAGAGGGGGCGCAGGATCAGCCCGTCGGCGGTGGAGAGGTTTGCCACCTTTTTAAGAGCATCAAAGCGCTGGCTCATAGGTCGTTGTCCTACCACCTCGCCGCTGATGATAAATTTAGCCTCATATTTTGGCAACAGCGCTTTTGCCACTCGGATCATATTGGCGTGGCAGTCGATACAGGGATTGAAATTTTTGCCGTAGCCATATTTGGGATCGAAGAGGATCTCTTGGATAAATTGATCCTTGATATCGATGATTTCTAGCTTCGCTCCGATTGTATCGGCCGCTCTTTTGAGATAGGCTTGTTTCTTCTCCTCGGCCTTGCCCCCAAATCCGGTATCAAAATACAGACCGATAACTTCGATGCCTTGTTCGATAAGCAGTTTCATAGCCAGCAGGCTGTCCAATCCCCCACTAAAGAGGGCGAGTGCTCTGATTTTACTCAATGACCGGTTCTCCTCGTTTGAGTTTGATGATATTGTCTTTGTATTTTCGGATAAAAAAGCTCTTTTGAGTAAATGGGATATCCTCTTTGAGAATCTTTTGTATCTTTTGCTCATAGTATTGTATCAAAAGGCGCAAGAGGGCTTGCGTGAGCATATCGGGGGCAATGGGATGGATATCCTCGTCGAGTAAAATCTCCCGGAGTTTTGGATGCTCAAGTTTATCCTCAAGCAAAAGTTTAAACTCCTCTTTATGATAGATGAAATGCTCGGGAGTAACGATATCCAAGACGCTGTTTAAAAGATCAGGATTGAGGAGTATTGTTTTGAGT
>JALWCE010000014.1 GCA_027036935.1 Nitratiruptor sp.
CCCCACCACCTACGCACCAGGTGCGTAGGTGGTGGGGTTGTAGCCGTCCCCCTCGTTGTAGGCGTTGATATAGATCCCCCCAAGCTCTACGAAGCCTTTATCCAAGCGATAGCCAAGGCGCCCTTTGAAACTTCTGTTGGTATAGCCGTCACGCTCGAAATCTCGTGGGTCTTGGCCAAAGGGGGTGATGGCCGAAAATCCTCTGGTATCCAAAAAGCCAAAATCAAATCCATAAAAGAATTTGTTCAGACTATTGGCCACACTGGCTCGAAATTCTCTTGTATCGAAGCTTCCCAAACTAAGCAAAGCTTTCGTGTGGGGCTGTTTGGAAGTGATGATATTGATCACACCCGCCGCCGCGTCGCTTCCCCACACTCCGCTCTGGGCTCCTCGCACAATCTCCACTCGCTCCACTCCCAACAGCTGCAGATGTTCGCTCTGGGGGCCGTTGAAATTGGAGGGATCGTTAAAACGCACCCCGTCAATGAGAATCAATACTTTATCGTTGGGAAGACCTCGCAAGTAGATCGATGCAGCTTTGCCCACCCCTCCGCTTTGCACCGCTTGGCTGCCGATAAGATAGCGCATCAAATCCGAAAGGGTCGTTATCCCTTTTTCTTCAAGCTCCTCGGCACTAAGTACCTCGATATCCTCCGTCGCCGATTCTAGCTCCTCTTCACTTTTATCCGCCGTGACGACTACTGTATGCAGCTGCTCTATCTGGCTTGCCTGTGCCGCCAAATGCATAGCCGATACGCTGGCCAAGATCGCCGCCAGTGAAAAATATTTTCCACCAAAACCTCGCATTTTTTTGCTCCTTTTTAGCGAAATTGTATCAAAAACTCACCTTCTGTAAGAAAACTTTTATTCCAAAGCTTGTATCACGATATCGTCAAAAAGGCTTTTGCTCTTCCCGCTAGCCGCCACTCCAGCTCCCCCTCGTAAAAATTTTGGGATTCTTTTGGCCAAAACTTTATGGCCATCGAGCCAAACCGCTATCTGATCGGAGCAAAAATCGACCTTGAGACGATGAAAAGGTTTGGGAGCCAAAGCCACACGCTTTTTTATAAGCGGCTCTATATGGCCACCAACAATCCGCTCTAACACGAGAGTATCTCCATCGAGGCGCACATCATAGTAATTTTTTCGATCTTTAAACCAAAAGAGCACGCCCCCATCACCCTTTGGCCAGATCGTCGCCGCCACACTTCCTTTGGAAAAGTAGAGCTTTTTGGTTACGAAAAGATTGCGCTGATTTTTGGTATATCCTCTTGGACGAAAGATGGCAAGCCGTTTGTGCGCATCCACCGCCCAAAAGGCTGTCGACTTTTTACCCGTTTGGCTCACGAACCATCTAACAGGCAGATCACCCGCTGGTACGCTATCAAAATCCATCACTATCGTTTTTTGGGCTTTTGGACAATTGGCCCACAAAGCCGCCGCCACTATACAAAACGCTACAAACTTCTTCATCACTCCTCCATCTCCAAACTCAAAAGCAGCATATCCTCCCCCTCTACGATCTGCAAATCCACCCCGCCACACTCCATACACTCAAAAAATATTTGATCCTTTTCAAACTCGTTTCTTTTCCCGCAGGAGCTGCAAAGGGCTACGATCGGCTGGATCACCATCTCCAATCTAGCCCCCTCGCAGATAGTCCCCTCTTTGAAAGTATCAAAAGCCATCTGTAACAAATGGGGCTCTACGCCGCTGAGTACTCCAATTTTTACCACCACTGCACTGACCTTTGTGGCCTTGTGTTTTTGCGCGTGCTCTTGCACGATATCGAGCAGACTTTGGACTATGGAGTACTCATGCATCGCCTCTCCTGTGTCGAGCCAGACGCAAAGGCGTGGCGGTGGGGCAGACTTTGTAGACAAAATCGTGGCGCAAAGCGTGAAACGAACTGGCCGGATCCCAAAACTGGGGATACATCCTCTCTAACTCCTTTTCCAACGCCTCTTGGATACGCTCCTCATCCCTCTCAAGCCGCTCCCTCTTGCTATCGAGCAGCTCGTAGTAGCGCTCCTCATCCTCTAAAAGAGAGTTGGCAAAAATTTCTACCTCTTGCATATCCTCAAAAAGCCCATCTACCATACCGATTTGTAGAGCTTTTTTAGCCGAAATGGGAAGCGCTTCGTCCAAAAGCCTCTTTGCCATCTTCTGGCCAACTCGCCGAGGCAGTGTATAGCTATGCAGCTCACTGCCGCTCAGTCCCAAAGTTTTGTAATGGGGATTGAGCACCACCCCGCTGCGAGCCAGCACGAAATCGGCCGCAAGCCCCAAAAAGAGCCCGCCAGCTCCCGCATTGGCCCTAAAAGCGGCGATTGTGAGAATATCCTCGCTAAAGAGCAGACTCTTAACAAGATTGTTCATAGCGTTGATGTTGCTCCAGCCATCTTCCCCCGGTTTTTTGCTCTCTTCGAGGATACAAAGATGAATTCCGTTACTAAAAAACTGCTCTCCCCCTAAAAGCACCAAGATATCCACCTCTTCTTGTAAGGTCTCTATAGCGTATTTGAGCCTAACACAGCGCTCGCTGCTCATCGCTCCGTTGTAAAAATCAAAGGCCAAATAGCCAATACGCCCCTTTTGTTTAAAAGTGATCTCTTTAAAAGTGGCCATGTCAGGCTCTACATAAAGAGGAATGCGCCGCTCTTTGATACCTTTGAGCCGCTCTTTGAGCACATAGGTGGAGGGGAGCTTGATCTGGCGCATGCCATCTTCTATCTGAGTCATCTCCCTTATCCACACCGCCCCATCGATCGTTTTGACCAGCACCGCCCCGTCACGCTTGGCAATGATCTGCTTTGGCCTCGCCTCTATCTTCTCTAAGCCCGCACGCTCCTCCACGGCTCCAAAGAGATAGAGATCTACTCCCAAAAAGTTATCTCTCACCCCGGGATAATTGTCCGAAGCGTCGATTTTTCGCACGATATCGGCGGTAGTATCACGCTCCCAATCGATTTGGCGCACCTTTTGGGTGATACGAGGATGCATCGGCTCCATCGGATTTGGCAAAGGCTTTGTACCATCTTGCCATCTTCGCAAAAGCTCCTCCACAAGCTCTACGGCCAGATCGCTCACTTTCGTGCGGTAGATATGGCCCTTGGAGGCTTTGGGCATGGCAAACTCGCCACAAGCCCACACCGCTCCGCCGTCAAACTCCTCACTCGCTTCGATAAGGCTCGCCCCCCATCGCCGCACCCCTTGTAGTATGGCATTGTCAAGAGCGTAAGCGCCCCTATCGCCAAAAGGACCCGGATGGAGGATAAAGGTAGGAGTTGCCTCATAGATATCTTTGGGAATCTTCTTGGTCAGATAAGGAGCGATAATAAGATCGGGCGCAAAGAGCCGTACCCCTTCTCGCACCACCTCCTCGCCAAGAGCGTACTCCACGCTCACATCATGCCCCAAATCTTGCAGATAACAAAAGATTTTTTGACTCAAGGAGTTGAAAGTATCGCACAACAACAAAATCTTTAGCATATTCTTGGCAGTATTTCCCCACTTGGCATATCCAAAAATCTCTTTGTCCCCCAAGGGCTTTTGAGCACCACACGCCCCGGATAGGAGCTGCTCACTCTGCCAATGATCGCCGCCTTGTGGTTGTGTCTTTGCAAGATCTCCAAAGCCCTCTTGGTATCTTCGCTTCTAACCGCTAGGACAAAGGTGCCCTCGTTGGCCAAGGCAAAAGGCTCAAAGCCCAAAATCTCGCATATTCCTTGTACGCTCTCATCCACCGCACAAGCCTCCTCTTCTATCTCCATACACAAATCTGTCGCCGCCGCCCACTCGTTGAGCACCGCAGCCACGCCGCCGCGCGTAGCGTCACGCATCGCTTTTGGTGTGAGCTCTTGTAAAAGTTCATCAACCACAGGCCACAAACTCTTGCAATCGCTCTTAATCTCATTGGCAAGCTCTATCCCTTCTCGCGCTGCGAAGATACTCGCGCCGTGTCTTGCCATATCCCCGCTAAGCAGTAGCAAATCCCCCTCTTCGATAGCCCTTTGTGTGACATTGGCCACTCGCTCCCCAATGCCGCTTATGTTGATATATATCCCGTCACAGCTCCCTCTTGGCACCACTTTGGTATCGCCGGCAACCACTTTGGGTTCATTGAGGGCGAGCTCTTTTTTGATACTTCGCAAAACCCTCTCAAACTCCCTTAGCCCAAACCCCTCCTCGATGATAAAGGAGAGGCTCAAAAATTTCGGCTTAGCGCCCATCATCGCCAAATCGTTGCATACACCCGCCACCGAGAGCTTGCCGATATCGCCGCCGTTAAAAAAAAGGGGCGTGATGGTAAAGGAGTCGGTGGTAAGGCAAGGATTTGTAAGAGACGGCAGCGGTGTGGCATCCTCTGCCTTGGCCAAGATATCGTTGCCAAGATGGCGATAGATCACCTTTTGGATCAGTTCACTATTTTCCACGCCACCGTTACCCATAGCAAGTGTTATATGTTTTTGCATTCTCTTTCCTACAGCAACCTACAAATTTTCTCTTTGAGCTCTTTAAGCTCCTCACTGCTAAGCTTTGTGATGAGACCTTTCTCGATCATGATTCGATCCAAATCTACCGAACATATCCAGCTCGCCACTATAAAACTATCTTTTTTAAGTCTATCTCCGGATTTAATTTTGATTTTATACTCTGTCTCTTCATCAAGAGTTGAAAGCGGCACAACCAAAACGCTTTTGTACTTTTTCGTCAACAAAAGGGCATTAAATATGTCACTTTGCAGTATCACAGCCGGTCTGATTTTGCCAAATTCGCTTTTATAATTTTTGCCGAATTCGACTAAATAGACCTCACCTTGTCGTATCATCAAATTCCACCCAATCAGCTAACTCATCCAATACTTCACTAAAATCTGGTTTATCTTTTTCATATTCAATCAATCCTTTGTTTCTATCCATCCACTCTTTGAGTTCTTTCTCTTTCAAAAACTCTTCAAAATCCTCTTTATATTTTGCAGGGATTATGAT
>JALWCE010000015.1 GCA_027036935.1 Nitratiruptor sp.
GTTTTGAGTATGCTCTGCTCTTCGATATCCTTAGTCTCTAGGCTCGGGCTTTTTTGGTACTCTTTTTTTTGGGGACGCAGGGGAATTTTAGATGGCAAAATCTCTAGCAAAGCCGCAAGGTAGTGTTTGTACTCCTCTTGCAAAAGGGGCGAGAGGGTGCGCAGATACTCTACTGCGGCCAGCAGCGCCTTTTCTTTTTCTTTTGGATTGGAAAGATCGTACTGCTTAATAGTCGTCTCTAGGACAAATTCGATAAAAGGGCGTGGAGCGTTAAAAAGCTTTTCAAGCTCTTCTATCGCCCCTTTTTGTACCATATCCGCCGGGTCTTCTCCCCCGCCAAAAAGCACTACGCCGCCTTCGATATCGGAGACGCTCAGTAGTTTTGCGGCTTTGAGTGCGGCGCTCATCCCAGCTTTGTCGCCATCGTACGCCACGATCACTTTGGGCTCGCCTCTTCTAAGTAGCGGCAGATGCGAGGGGGTCAAGGCAGTTCCCAAAGTAGCTACTGCGGTGGTAAAGCCGGCTTGATGGAGCATCACCACATCCATATATCCCTCGCACAATATAAGCCTCTTTTTGGCATAGATATCTTGTTTGGCCAGATGGTAGCCGTAGAGTACTTTGGACTTGTGAAAGATTTTTGTCTCTGGGGAGTTGAGGTATTTGGCCGGATGATTACCAAGGGTTCGCCCCCCAAAGGCTATAAGAGCGCCGTTTGGGGAGTAGATGGGGAAAGTGACCCGATCTGTAAGCCTAGCGTAGATCCGACCCTCTTGCTGGGCCAGTATCCCCGCATCAATAGCCTCTTGCAAGGGGATAAAGCGGCTTTTGAGGTAGTTGATCTGTTTGGGGCCATTGGGAGCATAGCCCAGCTCAAATCGCTCGATGGAGCTATTGAGCACACCGCGCTTTTTGAGGTACTCCAAGGCCTTTGGCGTATGGATGAGCTCTTTTTTATAAAGTGCGTTGATGCTTTCTAAGGCTTTAAATAAAGAGCTCACAGACTCCTTTTGGCTTCCATAAGAGAGGGTGAAGTTGTACATTGAGGCGAGTTTTTCGATCGCTTCTGGGTAGCTAAGCTTCTCATACTCCATCACAAATTTTATGGCATCACCCCCTTTTTGACAGCCAAAGCAGTGAAATATCTGTTTAGAAGGACTTACTACGAAGCTTGGAGTATCCTCGTTGTGAAAAGGGCAGAGGGCTTTATAGTTGGTGCCAGCCTTTTTGAGCTCGATATAGTTGCCGATCACATCCACGATGTCGATGAGGTTTTTAAGCTGTTCGATGGAGCTTTTTTCTATCATTTCTTACCACTCCTCAAAAATTGCCACATACTCTTTGATCTTCTCTTTGAGTACTTCCACAAGCTTTCGTTTTTTTTGGAAATAGGTCTTTGCTTCGATGGCATCATAGGCCTCTTTGGAAGTAATGAGTTTTCTAATAGCGTTGCTTTGGGGAAAAATATTGGTATAAAAATATCGTTCTATAATTTCGTGCAACCTGTTGCTATTGAGGTGATACTTTTGGGCAAGCTCTTGCAAAAACTCCTCTTTTTGTCTATCCCAAAACTCATCGAAATGCTTCTCGATCTCCTTAGTCTCTATTTTTGGGAGAGTGTGCTCAATAAAGCGTTTAATATACTCCTTTTTTGAGCGCAGTCTTGCATCGGTGTCGAATTTTTTCAAAAAATCGGCCACATAGGTGTTGTACTGCTTCTTGCCCTCTTGCTCCTTGATCGAAGCGAGCAGTTTGATGATATAGTCGTAGTTGATGTAATCTTCCCGCACCAGTTCCAAGGCAAAATCTAACTGTGCTAGGGGCGTACTCTCTTTGTCTTTTTGGTTTTTGTTTCTCATCTCCTCGTAGATATCGAGATATTTGCTCTTGTACTCGTTGAACTCCTCTTCCTCAATTGTCAAATCTTTCCAATTAAACTCTATAAAAGTCTCTAGCGAGACCTTTTTTCGTAAAAGCTCACGAAAGAGGCGCACAAAACGCTCTGTATCCTCTTGACTGGCTAAGTCGTCTACTTTATAAGGCGTTGGAAGATACTCTTTGAGCTCTTGCAAAAGAGACAAAAACTCTTGTAGCTGCTTCATATACGATTTTTGAAAAACCACCTCTTTGGCCTCTTTATTCCCATAAAGTTCGAGCGCCTCGTCCGTGTTGTGCTTGAGGTCTTGGAAGCAGACGATATTGCCGTGGGGTTTTGTACTATCATGGAGCCTATTGGTTCTTGAGTATGCTTGTATAAGTCCATGGTATTTGAGGTTTTTATCCACATAGAGAGTGTTGAGTGTTGGAGAGTCAAAACCGGTGAGCATGATATTGACCACGATTACTATATCGATCTCTTTTCTTTTGAGGCGTTTTTGCACGTCGGCATAGTATCCATAGAAGTCTTGGGTGGAGTAGTTGGTCCCAAAGAGCCGATTGTAGTCTTGTATGGCATTTTCTAGTTTCTGTTTGGCAATCTGCTCGCTCTCTTTTTGTTCCTCTTCAAAATCAACCCTTTCATTTGGAGCAAAGGTGAAAATTGTGGCGATTTTGAGATCGTGATGCAGCTTTTGGAAAGCTTTATAGTACTCGTACGCCATTTTTGTCGATTGGGTGGCAAAAAGAGCGTTAAATTTTCTGTTTTTGGTCTTTTTCTCGTGGATCTGGAGGATGTAGTTCGCTATTTTTTGGATGCGTTGAGGATTGTGCAGATGTTGCGTATCAATATCGCTAAGTACTACGTCTTCGTCCTTTTGTTTGTACTTGCCTATGTACTCCACGCTAAAGCCTAATACGTTGGCGTCTTTGATTGCATCAGTGATAACATATCTGTGCAGACTTTGACCAAAAATGTCGGCGGTAGTCGTTCCGTCCACCGAATTGGGCTCAAAAATAGGTGTGCCCGTAAATCCAAAAAGCCGAGCATTTTTGAAAAATCTTTTTATGTTGGCGTGGGTTTTGCCAAAATGGCTCCGATGGCACTCGTCAAATATAAGCACTACTTTTTCATCTTGTAAATGGGCAAACTCTTTGTAAAAGCGTTCGTTTTTTATCGCCATATCGAGTTTTTGGATGGTGGTGACGATGAGCTTGTTGTTTTTATCCTTGAGTTGTTTGGTCAAATTTTTGGTATTGTGCGTGCCGTCCACGCTTCCGGGACTAAAGCTGTTAAACTCTTTGATCGTCTGGATATCTAAGTCCTTGCGGTCGACTACAAAGAGCACTTTGGCAACATCGCTCATTCTAGAAATAAGCTCAGAGGCTTTAAAAGAGGTCAAAGTCTTACCGCTGCCAGTAGTATGCCACACGTAGCCGTTTGTACTCCAGTTTTTGACCCTTTCGACCAATCTCTTTACCGCATAGTATTGGTACGGGCGCAGCACCATAGGGATCTGTTTGGCTTGGGCCAAGACCACATACTTGGCTATCATCTCAGAAAGAAAGCAAGGTTTTAAAAAAGCCTCGCAAAACTTGTAGAGGTTGGTGATCTTTTTGTTGTGCTCGTCGCTCCAGTAAAATGTCTGCTCGAAGCTTTGCTTAGGATTGTTGGCGAAATATTTTGTGTTGACTTTGTTGGAGATGACAAAGATCTGCACATAATCAAAAAGCGTTCCTCGAAAACTTTGCTCATGATATCTTTGTATTTGATTAAAAGCCTCTTTTATCTCCACGCCGGCTCGTTTGAGCTCTATTTGTACCAAAGGCAAGCCGTTGATTAGAAGCGTCACATCGTAGCGATTGGTAGAGTCTCCTTTGATGGTGATTTGGTGGGCTACTTGGTAGCGGTTTTTGCACCAGTCAGCCATGTTGAAAAACTCGATATACTCTATCTCTCCATTGTCTCGGCAAAGTTCAAACTTGCTTCTTAGCTTCTTGGCTTTTTCAAAGATTGTGCCGCTGTTTAGGTGGTTGAGGATTCTTTCAAACTCTTTTGGGCTAAAGGTGGTATTATTGTGTTTTTCGAGTTGGGTTTTGAGGTTTGTGATTAATTTTTCTTCGTTGTTGATGTTGGCCTTTTCATAGCCAAAGCTTTGTAATTGCTCCATAAGTTTATCTTCAACCATATGTTCTGTTGTTGCCATAACTATCCCTATACAAACATTTTTTGTAATAATCCTTTTTTATACTCTTTGATTTTTTTTAGTTTCTCTTTTTCAAACTCTATTTTTTCATCAATACTACTTAAAAAAGAGGCTATTTTTTGCTGTTCGGCGAGGGTTGGGGGGATGAGGATTTTTATTTTTTTCAAATTATCATTATACAATCTACTTATAGTGGTATTTTCCACATATTTTGCCCAATTAAGTTTTTCATATATATACTTTAGTAATTTATTTAGTATTATTTTTTCTAAATTATTTATCCAAACGATATTACTATCTTGATAATAAGCCTTATTACCATCAAAAACTACCGTTTTTCCTATTGAGCCAGAAGTAGAAATTAATATATCACCTTTTTTAGGATAAGGATACTTTCTTTTATATTCTTCAAATAATTCCTTGCTAATAAAAGAATCAGGCTGTTTTCCAAATGTACTTATTTTATAAAATGGTATTTCGCCTTTTGATTTTGTTTGATATTTGAATATTCTTTTACACATTTCAATCTTTCCTATTTCCCCCAACCTCTTCTCAACCCACTCCCCGCTAAACTCAGGAAACCTTAGCTCTGGCACATTAGGCATTACTATCCTTTAATGTTTATTTAGATAACGGGAGACTTTTTGATTATAGCTTATTTGGATGTTATAGAAGTTTTGGATGTGTTCAAGCTGTTCTTGGAGAGTCAAAGGAGGTTTTGTATATTTCACAGCGACCCCTCCATTTGAGCTTGCCTTTCGGCAGAGGCTTGAGGGGTTCTGTTATTGTTATTATAGCATACTCCAGTAAACTTCA
>JALWCE010000016.1 GCA_027036935.1 Nitratiruptor sp.
ATGCACTCTCCTTAGCTAAGAGGTAGTAGTTGTGGAATGATAAGCCATACATGTTTGGCTATATACAGACCGATAATTGCCGATACACTGGCAAGATAGAGCAAAGAACTGCTTCGAGACTTGAGGCTAAAATAGACCAGCACCATAGGAATGATAAATGCTAGCCATTGACCGGCCCAGAACATCACATGGTATGGTCCACTCTCTTTGACATACGCCAAAATCGCCGCAACCTCTTCAGCTTTCATATGTCCAAAGTAGTACTCTCCCATATAGATAATAAAGCTTAAAAAGGCACTACTTCCAAGAATAATGGCCAAATCTCGTTTGACCTCGTAACTCCATTTACCACCTATAAGTAAAAAGACGGCACTTCCGCACAACAACGCTGCCAACAACATCTGCGCTAGCTCCGTAGGCGTTTGCCAAAGCTCTCTAGCTGTCGCTTCTCCCATAATGGTAGCGGTATAGAGTGTTACGGGGATAGCCAATACTACAGCAACTTTTAGCAAAGGATCGTAATATTTTTCCAGCTTGCACTCTTTTTTAAGTACGTACTTTTTGATAGCGATCACACACAGAATAAAAACAATACCGGTAAATACGGTAGCCATCCAAGCTCCCACGGTAATTGCACTTGTCCAGTGTGGATGAGCGAAGATATGCCACATTCTCAAAGGCTGATGCAGATCGAGCAAAGTAAAGAGCAAAAAGATATTGAGGAAAATAAAAGAGATGATCGGCATCCAAAGTCGCACCTGATCGCCCACTTTATCATCATATCTGGCTAGCAAATAGGCTCCGACCAAGATCACGCCAGTACCGATACTCTTGGCCCACATATTAAGCGTAATCATCCATCCCCAGATCACCTGTGGAATGGGCACGTCCAAGGTTACGATAGCGTTGGTCGCTGCAACAGTATGTTCTACCATTAGTGGCCTCCTATATGATCTAAATGGGTAATTTTATTAAAGAGATTGTATCCCTCTTCTCGTTTGGCAGCCAATGGATTGAGCTGTACTTCGCCACCACCTACATAAAAATGTTTTGGATGGGTATTTTTCTCTGGCTTTCTCACTTTCACACCGCCATTTTTTTGATGCTCCATAATATATCGAGAAATATGGCTGGTCGGATCGTCAAGGTCTCCAAAGATATTGGCTTCCACTGGACAAGCCACCACACACGCTGGCATCATCTCGCTAGCGATTCGGTGAGCACAATAGGTACATTTGTCCGCCGTATTGGTCTCTGGATCCATATAGATAGCGCCATATGGACAGGCCATCATACATCCAGCACACCCGATACATCGTTCCTTGTCGATATTGACGATGCCGTTTTCAAGATAGTGCAAGGCACTTACCGGACAGATCCGCTCACACGGCGCATCCTCACAGTGGTTACATCGTAGAGGCGTATAGGTCCGTCTCGTCTCTGGATATACTCCCACATCTACATATTTGACACGAAGTCTCCAGCTATGTAGGGGGACTTTATTTTCCACCTTACACGCCACCTCGCACCCTTTGCACCCCATACAGAGGTTCAAGTCGACCAAAAAGCCCAACTTCATACTCGCTCCTTTTGAGTTGTTAACCAGCCTTCCAAAAGCGTAGCTTATGGATTGAATAAGCTGGCAAAATACCGAAATATCGCTATTTACTAGCTATGAATAGTCTAGCATTTGTAGCTTAACCTTTAATAAAAACCGCTCTAAAGAAAGCTCTTTTGGTACGAGGAGGTGCTTCATTTGGTAATAGAGCCTTTTTCATCAAAAGTTTTGATAATAAGATGAAAAAAATCTAAAGCAGTTGATACAAAGAAGCTGGAGTGATATCGAAGTAGTAGTTAAGACAGCGGCTATCTGGCTCTATTTCGTTACAGGGCTTGTGAGGTTGGGGCGCTAAGGTAAATCCCCTTGGCCAAAATCTAGCGGAAGTGGCGAGCACATCCACCTCTACTCCCGCCTCTTTGGCCGCCAAAGCGACAGGATAGGTGCCGATTTTATGCACCAATCCAAAATCCCCTATCCCATCTGCTCCCAAAAGCACTCTATCACATCCCCTTACAAAATAAGGGGCGGCCCCATCAATAATCAGTGTAGCTTTGATGCCAGTCTTTCGTAAGATGCGATAGAGCTCTGTCCCCTCCCTTTTGGGACGAGATTCGGTGAGGAGTACATCCACTCTTTTTTGCAATAGCACTTCTCGTACCAAAGAGCTGTGGGAATGGGTCAAGATGCGCTCCCCATCCTCGATCTGCCGACAGGCTCTTTGGATGAGCTCCTCTTTTTCTTTTGCTTCTTTGGCCAAAAACTCCTCTATTGCCTCACACGGCTTGGGACTATCGTGCACATACTTGGCCAGATTGAAAAGCGGCGCCATCCAAGGCTGGGTTTTTGGTAGATCTCGCAACAGCTGCTGCAACTCATCAAAATTGTGGCAGTGGCGCAAGAGAATATCGGCGGCTTCTCGGAGCAAAAAGGAGGCTCCATGGATAGAATCTTTGGCCAATGGGATCAGCTTGGGGTGCATAGGCTCTCTATCTTGGCCAAATAACTATACTTCATATCGAGCTCAAAGCTCTCATTGGTGGGATACTCGTAGCCAAAAACCCTTTTCCACAGGGAGTGATCCTCCATACACATATAAAAAAAGACCTTTTTGTGCCACGGAGCGAGGGAGCGGTAGGTGAAGCGAAACATCTCCTCTTTGATTGGCAGCGGATAGGAGAGCTTGCCAGCCGCATCCACCAAAGGCATCTGCAAGATCTTGCTTCGCATCCCCCGCTGACGCAGCTTTTTCATCACGGGCTTGATAAAGGTCAAAGTCCCCAAAGAGACCATCGCCACAAGCTTTGGATCGAAGCGCCGCAGCAGCTCCTCGAAAACCTCCCCATACGCCTCTTGCCATCCAGCAAACCAGATCATGGGATGAAAATGAAATCCCACGAGCCGTCCTTTGTCATGGATCTTTTGCGCCGCATCCAGACGCTTTTGGAGACTGGCGGTGAGCCGCTCCTCGCTTTGGATGATTATCTGAGGGTTGAGGCTCCAGGTGGTGATGATGTTTGGCGGATAGTCCCGCTCCAGCAGGTAGCCTACGTTGTCGCTTTTGGTCTTGAGTTCCAAGATAACATTTGGATGGGCTTTGGCAAACTCTATCAAAGCCTCAAGCACGCCTCCTCGATTGCCCCACATGAGGCTATCGCTGCTTTGTCCCGTACCGATATGATAGATCTGATTTTCATCGATGGGCAGTGAGAGAAGCTTTTTTTGGAGGTTGGTATTGAAAGTGATGGTATCTTCGTTGTAAAAGCTTTGGATCGAGCAGTAGCTACAATCAAACCCACAGCTCTCCACCATATCCAAAGTCCACAGATTGCAGCATCTAGTCTTGGGACTTGCCACGGGACACATCCCAAAGCCAAGCGTTTTGTCTTGGCTTTGGAAACGGATCTTATGGGTCTTTTCTTTATCGATGGTAAAGCCATCATAGCTTTTGGGCTTAGCTTTGATCTTTTGATAC
Organism: Nitratiruptor sp.; assembly: GCA_027036935.1. Classification (GTDB taxonomy): domain Bacteria; phylum Campylobacterota; class Campylobacteria; order Campylobacterales; family Nitratiruptoraceae; genus Nitratiruptor. The sequence continues at coordinate 3,534 of JALWCE010000016.1, forward strand.
TCTTGGCGAAGATTTGCCAAGATCTGCTTTTTATTCTCGCCCCTCCAAAGCTGAGGCAAACTCGCCTCCCCCCACATCATCAAATCCACGCCGATTTGAGCAATTTCTCTTAGTTCTTGATGGGAAAGATGGAGGCGATAGGCCTCTTGGCGAAGGAACTCCCGCCAAGAGGCGGGAAGATTTGAAAAAAGGGTATTTTGGATTCTTTTATCAAAATCGTACATCAAGGCAGCATCATACCCCGAAGCATATAGTAGATCATAGCGGCCAGCAAAGCGGCGGCTGGTACGGTAATGATCCAGGCGGCTATGATCATTTTGAGAGCGTTGCGCTCTACCAATTCATACTTTTTGACCGCCTTGAGAGCTTTTTTCTCGATCTTTGTCAGCTCAATCTCTCCATTGACTAGTTTAGCGATCGCCATCTTCTCTTTATTGATCTTTTCTATAAGGGCTTTGACCAAGAATGGATCGGCCTTTTTGGGATCACCCAAAGCTTCAAGAGCTTTTTTATACTCTTCAAGTTTTTCAAGCTCTTTTTGCAGCTGAGCCTCTTTAAACTCCTCTGTGAGCTCCTCCTCTACTTTTTGTGCCTCTTGCTGCTTTTTCATCAGATACTCACGCAAAAAGCCGACTCCAAAAACACCACCTACAGCAATGTGAGTAGAGCTCACAGGCAGTCCCAAGGCGGAAGCTACGATGACGGTAATGGCGGCCGCCAATGCTACGCAAAAGGCTCGAATAGGATCGAGCTCGGTGATTTCACTTCCTACTTTTTTGATGAGCTTTGGCCCATACAGCGCCAACCCCAAAGAGATACCAAGAGCTCCTACCATCATTACCCAAAGTGGAATAGGCGCTTTTTGGCCAAACTCTCCTTTCATCAGCGCATCACTGATCCCGGCCAGGGGGCCAACGGCGTTGGCCACATCGTTGGCTCCGTGGGCGAAACTGAGCAGTGCAGCACTAAAGATTAAGGGAATGGTAAAAAGTTGATTGATCGATTCTCGCTCATTGGGCAGCTCTTTGGCCTTTTGGGCGATACGGGGTTTGAGAAAAAGATAGAGGCCCAAAGCGATAAAAAATCCTATCACAACAGCTAGCGGCAAAGGCACTTTAATCAAGTGTTTAAGCCCTTTAACGATAAGATAACTTGAAAAAGCCCAGGTCATAATGGCGATATAGATAGGAACCCACTTCTTGGCCGCTTCGATCTTGTTCTCTTGGAAAAGGACATTTTTTTTGATGATATACAAAAAAAGTGCCGCTATCGCCCCACCAAGTATAGGTGAGATCACCCAAGAAGCCGCAATTTTGCCCATAGTGATCCAGTTGACGATGGCAAAGCCAGCCGCCGCTATCCCAGCGCCCATCACACCCCCTACGATAGAGTGGGTAGTAGATACTGGAGCGCCCATTGCGGTAGCCAGATTGAGCCAAAGAGCACCGGCTAAAAGTGCTGCCATCATGATCCAGACAAAAACTTGGGTATTGGCGATGAGATCTGGGTCTATGATCCCTTTGCGGATCGTCCCTACTACGTCGGCCCCGGCGATAAGAGCCCCCGCCGCCTCAAAAACAGCGGCGATAACAATAGCCCCCATAAGCGACAAAGCTCCGCTTCCTACAGCCGGTCCTACGTTATTGGCCACGTCGTTGGCTCCGATATTCATCGCCATATAGCCACCAAAGATGGCGGCGATGATGAGCAGGGTGCGATGTTCAATCCCACCAGCATGCCAAGAGGCGTAAAGGGCTACGCCAAAGATAAAGAGCAGTGCTATGACCACCCGTCCAAGCTGCTTGAATTTAAGCTTTTTTGCCCGTTTGACCTCGGGAAAATGTCGTAACTCCATCTTACCTCTCCAATCTGTTTTGAGTGCTGTAATAGTAAAGTAAAACTGTTACATTTTGATTACAATCTCGACTCGTCCAATCGTATCTCTATCGATTTGGCGTGGGCCTCGAGCCCTTCGGTGTGGGCTAAAAGAGCCGCAGCTTCACCTATGTCTCTTAGTGCCTGCTTGGAAAAAGAGATCAAGGAGCTCTTTTTCAAAAAGTGCTCTACGCTCAGCGGCGAATAAAATCTTGCCGTCCCGCCCGTTGGCAGCGTATGGTTGGGCCCAGCGATATAATCACCTATTGGCTCGGGAGTATTCGCACCCAAAAAGATGGCTCCAGCATTTTTGATAAAAGGGAGCAGTTCAAAAGGATTGGCACTCATCACCTCCAGATGCTCTGGCGCTATCTCATTCATCAGCTCCACGGCCTCGCTCATACACTGAGTAATGATAATGGCTCCTCGCTCCTCAATCGACTTTGTGGCGATCTCTTGGCGCTTGAGATTTTGTAAAAGCCGCTCCACCTCCCTAGCACTCTTTTTAGCTAAGTTTTCATCTGAAGTGATGAGGATGGAACTTGCCATCTCATCATGTTCGGCCTGACTGAGTAAATCAATGGCCACAAGTGTTGGATTGGCACTCTCATCGGCCAAGATCCCTATCTCGCTAGGGCCTGCTATCATATCGATGTTGACCTCTCCATAGACCAGCTTTTTGGCTGTGGCGACAAAGATATTGCCAGGACCCGTAATTACATCCACTTTAGGAATGGTCTGGGTGCCGTAGGCAAGGGCGGCGATTGCGCTGGCTCCTCCTACTTTGTACACCCTATCAATACCGCATAGATGACATGCCGCCAGCAGTAACTCATTTGGTTCGTTGTTGGGTGTGGGAGTGGTAACCACGATCTCTTGGACTCCTGCTACCTTGGCTGGGATAGCGTTCATCAAAAGGCTACTAGGATATGCCGCCTTGCCTCCGGGGATATAGAGCCCCGCTCGCTCCACAGGCGTCACCTTTTGACCCAAAATCGTGCCGTTTGGCTCAAAATCGATCCACGATTTTGGCAACTGCTTTTTATGATAGTTCTCGATACGAGTATAGGCTAGATGCAGTGCCTCTTTAAGTTTGGGATCGAGCGACTCATAGGCCTCTTGCATCTGTTGCGGATCAATGACGAGATCATTGGGGCTTGTTGGCTCCCATCTATCGAATTTGGCGATATGCTCCATCACCGCCTCGTCGCCCTTTCTTTTAATCTCATCAATGATTTGCAATACGATAGGGGTGACTTTTTCCATATCCATATCGGAGCGCTTCAAAAGCTTTTCAAACTCCTCTTTAAAACCCGCTTGATCGGTATACAAAATTCTCATACGGCCCCTTTTTTGGTTTTGGCAATTTTATCCAATTTTGCCTTGTATCTTTCTATCATCGTCTCATTGCCCATAATGCCCCCTTGGTGGATGTAGAGCAGATCCTCATCCAAAAGATCATGATGCAAAAGAGTAGCAAAGCCAACAGGATCATAGAGCAGATCGAAAGTAACGCCCGTTTGCTCCTTTAGCTCTCGCCATAGCTCGAAAAGCTCGAGGTAGAGTCTGCCAAAGCGGTACTTTTTGGGCGGAAACAAAACGGTGGGTTGAGGTGCTGAGGGATCGAGTTCTCGCCATTGCTTACGCAAGTACTCCTCGTCTCCCACACAAGGGACGGTATAGACCCGAAATAGCAGATATTTTTGTAAAAAAAGAGCAGTCGTACCAGTACCTGAGGGCAAAAAAATTTTTGGAGTTTTTCGATTCTTTTTGGCCCAATCCAAGATCTCTTTTGCCAAGATCGCTATCCCCTCCTGCGCCTGGGGACATCGCCCCCCTTCAGGAATATAGAGACGACCATCGATAAAGATGAGATGGGAGATCCCTTTACCATAGGGCCACTCCTCCAAAGGTCGCAGGAGCATGCCGTTTTCCAGTGCGGCTTTGAGGTTCCCTTTGGGTTCTTTCAGCGAGGGATCGAGCCTGGCATAGTAGATAAAAGATATGCCTCTTTCTTTGGCCAAAAAGGAGAGGGAGTACATCGCATTGGAGTGCAAGGAGCCAAAGGAGTGGATCTCTTCGATATTGGATTTTTGTCGTAAGAAGTGGAGTTTTCTGGCTTTGTTGCCGCTTAGATAGGGATGGAGCAGATCGTCACGTTTAAGGAAAAAGGAGCGACCAGCGAAAGAGACTCGCCGGATAGGGGAAAGACGCATCTATCCCCTTTAGTTAACGCCCAAACTTCGTAGATCCTCATAGGCTTTGAGGACTCTTTTTTTCATACTCTTCTCGCCCTCTCTGAGCCACTTTCTTGGATCGTAGTACTTTTTGTTCGGTTTGTCCTCCCCTTCAGGATTGCCGATCTGGCTTTGGAGATAGTCGTGGTATTTTTCGATATATTCTTTGACTCCACTCCAAAAAGCCCACTGGGTGTCGGTGTCGATATTAAATTTTACCACCCCATAATCGATCGCTTCGTGGATCTTATCCAACTCGCTCCCGCTGCCGCCGTGAAAAACGAAGCTGACGGGCTTTTCTTTATCGATACCAAATTTTTGTCTGATATACTCTTGGGAGTTTTTGAGAATGACGGGCTCGAGCTTCACATGTCCCGGTTTGTAGACGCCATGCACGTTTCCAAAGCTTGCGGCAATGGTAAAGTAGGGGCTGATGCGGCTTAGACGCTCATACGCTTCGGCCACCTCCTCAGGCTGGGTGTAGAGCTTGGCGTTATCGATGCCTGTATTGTCCACACCATCCTCTTCACCGCCCGTGACGCCCAGCTCGATCTCTAGGTGCATCCCCAGCGGTGCCATACGCCTAAGATACTCTTCACAGGTAGCTAGATTTTGTTCCAATGGCTCTTCGCTAAGATCTAGCATATGGGAGCTAAAAAGAGGTCTACCATGCTCTTTGAAATACTCCTCGCCAGCTGCGAGCAATCCATCGATCCAAGGGAGTAGCTTCCTTGCCGCATGGTCGGTATGAAGTACCACGCTCACCCCATAAGCCTCTGCCAAGGTATGGATATGCTTCGCCGCACTGATAGCTCCCAAGATCGCCGCTTTTTGATCTTCGTTATCAAGTCCTTTACCGGCCCAAAAATGGGCTCCGCCGTTGCTTAACTGGATAATGACGGGAGAGTTGGCCTCTTTGGCCGCCTCCATCACTGCATTTGCTGAGTTAGTGCCTACTACATTGATAGCGGGTAGGGCGAAATTATGCTCTTTGGCATATTCCCAAAGTCTGAGCAGATCGTCGCCCCATACGACTCCCGGTTTCAAAAACTCTCGCACGCCCATATTGTATCCTTAGATCATCTTTTTGATTTTGGCGCTTTTTTTAAGCTTTTGGGCCTCTTTTTTGACCAATTCTTGGAATTTTTTCATCTTGAGCTGCTGCTTGATCTTCTCTTTGACCTGCTCAAAAGGTACGGTAGAAGCCGCTTTTTTCTCCTCTACATAGATGATGTGGTAGCCAAATTGGGTTTTAACAGGCGTTTTGGTAAATTCTCCCGGTTTCAAAGAAAAGGCCGCATCGCTAAAAGGTTTGACCATCTGCCCTTTTCTAAAAAATCCGAGATCTCCCCCTCTTTTGCCACTAGGGCCTACCGATTTGGTTTTTGCAAGCTCGATAAATTTTGCTTTGAGTTTATCTTTTGGAGTCTTTTTGAGCTCATCGATAATCTTTTTGGCCTCCTCCTCGCTCTTTACGAGAATATGTCTAGCGTGTACCATTTCTGGCCGTTTGAATTTATCGATATTCTTTTGGTAAAACTCTTTGGCCTCTTTGTCGCTAATGGTAATTGAGTTAAATTGTTTTCTCATCCATACTTCCAGCGCCAAATCGCTTTTAAGTTTGGCCAAAGCCTCTTGAAACTCTTTTGTCCGTTCTATGCCGCTTTTGATCGCTTTTTCTTTCAAAAGCTCCCGCTCAATCGCCTGATCGACTACTTTTTGCTTAATTTGAGGCGGAAGTTGTTCAAATTTCATACCGCTTTGGGCCAGCATAGGCGCTACGTCTTGGGTAGTGATTTTTTTACCGTTAACCTCAGCGATCACTTTATCGGCCACCGCACTGCTTGCTACAAGTGAAAGGGCTACAAAGCCTCCTACGATATACTTTCTCATCTTTATCCTTTATCTTTGAAGTTTTGTTAAAAAATTATAGCTGAAAAAGGTAATGCCTATTTCATATTATGATAGACGTTTTGCACATCATCATTCTCTTCGAGTACCTCAATGAGCCGCTCCACCTTTTGGGCCGTCTCGTCATCTACATCTATCTCATTGCTCGCCACAAGCCCCACGCTACTTTCTAAGATACTTGCCCCACTCTTTTCTACAGCTTCAAGTACATTTGCAAAATCGGCTGGCTCGGTCTCGATGACGAGCACCTCGTCAAACTCCAAAATATCATTAGCTCCAGCCTCCAAAGCCGCTTCCATCACCTCATCGTCTTTGTCAGAACGCTCCACGCTGATAACCCCTTTTTTCTCAAACATCCAAGCCACGCTTCCACTCGTACCCAAGCTTCCTCCGGCTTTGCTAAAAGCATGGCGCACTTCGGCCACCGTTCGGTTTTTGTTATCAGTCAGACACTGCACCATCAAGGCCACACCCCCCGGACCATACCCTTCGTACGTGATCTCTTCATATTTTACGCCCGGTAGATTGCCGCTAGCTTTGTCGATAGCTCGTTTAATGTTATCTTGAGGCATTGATACGGCACGTGCTCGCTCGATCGCCAAGCGAAGAGCCGCATTGGTCTCAGGATTGGGTCCGCCGTCTCGTACGGCTGTCATAATATCTCGCACGGCCTTGGTAAAGACCTTACCTTTTTTAGCATCCTCTTTTGCTTTTATATGTTTTACTTTAGACCATTTATTGTGACCGGCCATTGAAGCTCCTCTACGAAATTTGGGTAAAATTATATCAAAAAAGGGATATTCTTGATTTTACGATCACCCAAAGAGATTCAAGAGATCAAACGACGACTTTTGGAGCACTACGCTCAGGCAAAAACGGAATTGCGATATAAAAATTTGTACCAACTCCTCGTAGCCGTGATGCTCTCGGCACAGTGCACCGACAAACGGGTCAATCAGATCACCCCCGCTCTTTTTGAAAGATATCCCACAATCAAAGATCTGGCCAAAGCGGACGTGGAGGAGGTCAAAGAGCTTATAAAAAGCTGCTCCTTTTTCAATAATAAAGCAAAAAATCTCGTAGCAGCGGCCAAAATGATAATGGAACGCTACCAAGGCAAAATCCCCACAGACGAAAAAGAGTTGATCAAACTTCCCGGAGTCGGTCAAAAAACAGCGCACGTAGTCTTGATCGAATACCTCAATAAAAATTTGATGGCAGTAGATACCCATGTATTTCGAGTCGCCCATCGCCTTGGCCTTAGCGATGCCAAAACACCTCAAAAAGTAGAAGAGGATCTGGTCAAAGCCTTTAAGACGGACTTAGCGGCCATACATCAAGCGATGGTGCTCTTTGGCCGCTACATCTGCACGGCTAAAAATCCAAAATGTGACCAATGCTTTTTATACGATCTATGCAATTGGGAGGGGAAAAAAAGAGAAGAGTCTAAATCTGAGTAATCATCCATCTACCATACTTTCTCTCAAAAACCACCTCATCGCATCGGCTCTTTATATCTCCCTTTTCAAAAGGGCCAAATTTTCTACCGAGCAAAGCTATGAGTCCCACATCAAATTTGGCCAAAAAGGAGTTAGGATGTTTTTTGATATAGTCCACAAGAGATTTATAACTTGTTAAAAAACGAAATTGATAGCATATTTTGGCTACCACTTTGTTTTCGTTCACTCGCTTTATTTTTAAAATATCCACACCTTGAGGGATAAAAATATTGGTAGAAGAGTAGGGAGTATAGTAATCGATGAGCATATCGGCCATTTTTGCTTTGGTCAGCTCCTTGGAGCCACATCCTAGCAACAAAAAAAGCGGCATCAGCAAAAAAAGGCGTCTCATCCGATCAGCTCCTTAGCTATGGCAAAGATTGGCTCCACATCGGCTAGTTTGAGTCTTTCGTGTACAGAGTGGGGACTGTGAATAGTAGGGCCGATGGAGGCAATTTGCATCGAGGGGTATTTTTGAGCAAACACGGCACATTCAAGCCCTGCATGAATTGCGGCAAAATAGCCTCCACCATAACGCTCGTACACTCGACGCACCTCTTTGGCAAAAGGGGTAATCACCGGTTTCCAAGCTCCATACCGATCCCTTGCCTCAACTTCTAATCCAAAACTTTTAAAAAAAGCCTCGTACTCACACTCTAACCTATCTAGATCCTCATCGCTGTTGGCTCGCAGGCTGCACTCTACCACAAGATTCTCATGTACCGATATCTTGGCAAGATTTGCGCTGCGGCTTGGAATAGTAAACTCCTTTTGCCATCCACGCACTCCATCGGCAAAACTACAAACCATTGTCCAAATATCTTTGTCTACCACAGATTGCACTTGCATTGGCATCACATCAAACCACTCGTTGGACAAAAGAGGCTTTTTGGTAGCGACTACGCCTTGTAAGTGTGCCGGGATGGAGTTGAGCCGCTCACCAGCGCTAAGCCAAGCTACCCGCGACTCTTTGGCAAAGTAGGCAAAAGCCTTAATGGCGTTTGGAATATCCTTGTCAATATCCACACCAGAATGACCCCCGGGAAAGTTTTTGGCAGTAACGGAGTAAAAATAAAGATGATCGGCCCGCTTTTTGATACAGCTTTTGGATGCTATGAGATCCACACCTCCGGCACACCCCACATAGACTTTGCCAAACTCTTCGCTATCTAGATTAAGCATACGCGAGGCTTTGAGCTCCAATCCCAAGCCTTTGGCTCCCACCAAACCTATCTCCTCATCATTCGTAAACAAAAACTCAGCCTCGCTTCTTCCTTCCATTAAAGCTAACATTATGGCCACGCCAATCCCGTTATCCGCACCCAAGGAGGAGCCCTGAGCCCCAAGCCATCCATCTTTTTCAAAAAGTTGGATCTGGGGCGCTTTGCCCACGCAGACCATATCGTAATGAGCCTGTAGGCAGATATCTCGCTCTTGGCGATAACAAAGGATGTTACCAGCCTCATCTTTTTCTACCCTATATCCACACCTTTTGGCAAAGGATTGGATAAACTCCCCCAGCTGGCCCGTATTGCCGGAACAGTGGGGGATTTGAGCGATCCGCTCAAAAATCGTAAGCACCCGCATCGCTTAAAAGTGTTTGCCCTTGGCTTTAAAAATTTCTGGAAGTCTGTTTTTATCGGTTTTAGTCAAATCCTCTTCCACATATCGAAAGAGTTTGGAGGTAGCTTCTGGATATTTAGCCGAGAGTGCCTCCACATAAGACCAAACACGAGAAAAAATTGGCTCGGGCAGAGCTAAAAAATATTTTGGCGGATTGTAGCGCTCTACCATCTTGGCAATATCTTCGGCCAAAGCCCGAATCACATCCTCTTCCATCTTTTTTTCCAGCTCATGACGCTCACCGGCATTTCCTCCCATTTTGCCAGCATCGGCTTTGAATCTTCCCGCTTCGTCGGTAACGATATCTTTAAGCTTCCAGTGCGCCTCCACATAATCTACCGCATCCACAAGATCAAGCTTAATGTGATCTGGTTTGAGTCCCGCCTCGGCCTCTAAATCCCTCGGATTTGCCTTGTATACTTTCATCTCTCCTAGATTTGCCACGATAACAAGATCGCCTACTTTCATTGCCCATCCTTTTTTTCTTTTATTGTAGCACGTTTGAGCTTGTTATAAAAATAGTTGGTCGCTTCCACATACCCCTCTACACTTCCACAATCAAAGCGCTTTCCTTTGAAGCGATAGGCGATGACCATACCCCTTTGTGCTTGGATCTTTAAAGCATCAGTAAGCTGTATCTCTCCACCGGCACCGGGTTTTAGATCTTTTAAGATGTCAAAAATATCTGGGGTTAGGATATAACGGCCAATAACCGCTAAGTTGCTTGGAGCCTTAGTGGGATCTGGCTTTTCTACCATATCCTCAATCATAAAGAGCCCCTTTTCTATCTGTTTGCCCGCTATCACTCCATATTTACCGATCTGCTCCTTTGGCACCTCCATTACCGCTACGATAGAGCAGCGATACTTTTGGTACAACTCCACCATCTGAGAGAGTACGCCTTTTTGCTCTCCCTCACACAAATCATCTGCTAGCACTACCCCAAAAGGTTCATCACCAATGAGAGTACGACCCACAAGCACCGCATGTCCAAGACCCAGCATCTGCTTTTGTCTTGTGTAGGTAAAAGTGTAGTTTTGCACCAGATGGCGAATATCGTGGAGTAGATGCTCTTTGCTCGTACCTTGTATCTGGCTCTCTAGCTCATAGCTAATATCAAAGTGATCCTCAATAGCCCGTTTGCCCCGTCCGGTGATGATGGCCATCGTATCCATCCCAGCCTCAATCGCCTCTTCTACGCCGTACTGGATCAAAGGTTTGTTGAGAATGGGGAGCATCTCTTTGGGGATCGCCTTGGTAGCCGGTAAAAATCTTGTGCCGTAGCCGGCCGCCGGAAAGAGACATTTTCGTATCATCTGCGCCTTTCAAAAGAGTGTATGAAGAACCAAATTATAGCAATTTCTACTCCAAGTAAAAGGTAATGGAGCCGGTAGACCTGGGTCTGCTTGTCGCCATCTACGATTTGATAGAAAAGAAAGCCGATCACCATACCGGCAAGATAGCCTATCTGCTTGGCGATATCGACTTTGGCCAAAGCTGAAGCTTTCCTCACGATCAGAGTCTCCGCCCGCACTAGGTAAGCCCCAAACATAAAGGTAAGCTGATACCCAGCATAGATCAGCAGTGCCGTCATATAGGTATATGGATGAAGCAAAAAAATCCCTACCAAGGCCAACATCACCAGCTCCACTAAAAGAGCGATCTGAAAATATCGTCGAATATTGAGCAGCAGATCGTAGAATTTGGCGATGATCAGCATCCCAAGAGCGAGCAGTATGCCCCCTACCGAATAGATAGAGGGCTGCAGAGGCTGGTAAATCACGAAAATACTACCCACCGAAAGCCCCGTAAAGAGGGAGTTGAGCAGTTTATAACGCAGGTAAGGGCGCAGGCGAAGCCTCAAAAAGAGCCCTCTATCCCTACATAAACGCTTCTTGGCTCACTCCCATAGCCATAGACCTCTTGATAGTAGCGATCGAAGAGATTGCGTATACGCACGAAGCCTTTGAAATGGGGAGCGAAGCGGTGGGAGGCAGTGAGGTTGGTCACATTGTATTTACCGGTCTGCACTCCACCAATATCGTAGCGACTCCCTACATAGTAGCCGCTGATGGTAATGGTGTGCTCCTCACTTGGATACCAAGTGAAACTATAGTCGTATTTTCGTCTGGCTCGGCGCAGCAGCTCTTTTCCCTGGCTATCTTTTGGGCTGAGATAGGTAAAGCCCAGCTCCATCATCAGCTCTTCGCTCAAAGCTTGGCGGTAGCTTAGCTCCACCCCTTTGAATTTGCTGGTACCTGATCTGTTGATATAGTATTCGTATCCAAAGACATTTGGATCGGGGTCGTACCAGTCGATGAGATCCTTGACCCGCTCTTCAAACCACGTAGCTTTTAGCCCATACCCTTGTATACCTACATCATAGCTTCTCGTCTTTTCAGGTTGTAGATTTGGATTTGGCTTGCCCCAAGGGTTGATCCGCTTGATCTGATTGGGCACATTGTAGGCAGTGCCGTAGTTGGCCAAAAAGGCAAGATGGCCCCACTGGTAACGTAAACCTATCTTGCCTGTCCACTGGTCGTCAAAGTCACTGTAGCTGTCATATCGCAAGTTTTCACTGAGTATCAAATTGCCAAAGCGGTTTTTGTTGGTCACGAAACCATAAGGATTGTCATAGC
>JALWCE010000017.1 GCA_027036935.1 Nitratiruptor sp.
CTTCTAAAGAATGAGGACCTTTATTGATCAGATCGCCTACACAGATCTCTTGGTCTTCCGGCTTTGGATGGATGAGTGATCGAAGTTCTATAAACTCCTCAAAACAGCCATGAATATCTCCATACACAATTGTTCTAGCTATATTTTGACCTTTACTCTGTTTCTTCCCCCTTCCTTAGCTTCATACAAGGCCTCGTCACACCGCTCGATAAAAGTTTTGATCGTATCGTCGGTCCGCAGTGCGGTTACGCCAAAACTGCTTGTTACTCGCCCTACGGTGGGAAAGCGATGGGATTCTATAGCTCGCCGTAGCTTTTCTGCGACCATATTCGCCCCATCCAAAGAGGTCCCCGGTAATAATACGATAAACTCTTCCCCGCCCCAGCGTACGAAATATTCAGATTCTCGTATATTGGCTCGTACTACTTCTGAAAGCTCCCGTAACACAGCATCCCCAACCAAATGTCCATATGTATCGTTGATCTTTTTGAAATGATCGATATCAAAAAGAATTATAGAAAGAGGGGAGTTTGTATGCTTAGATTCGATTATTTTAAACCCGATGATCTCATTAAAAGAGTCTTTAGAGATGGCATTGGTTAGATGGTCCATCTTGAGTTTAGAATTTCTTTGTTCGCCTCTACTTGTGTTTTGCTGTATCTCAATATGTGAGACTCTTCTTTCTACTTTTTGTTCAAGAGCAAAGGCAAGCTTTGCGGGAAAATAAGCAAATATGGCTACCAACAATAAAGGTACGATGCTATATTGCCAATGTAATGGAAAAGGCTCTAGGACAAAATAGAGTTCAAAAGAGACGCCTACCCAACATATAACAAAATAGAGTAAAAAATATTTGAGATAATGACGTATCAATTCCAACCTTTCCTTGATATCTCAAACTCGATACTATACTTTATAGTAGCTTAAAATAGACTTTTTACAAGATATGCGTATTTTGTACGGGTTCAAAAAAAGTAAGGTAGATGGCTAAGGCATTAGCTTGTTATAATAGCGACAAAAAAAGAGGAGAGGTAGTGAAAGTCCAACGCTTCAGTAAAATCGGTTTTATTATGGCTGCGGCCGGAAGTGCGGTAGGTTTGGGAAATATCTGGAAATTTCCCTATATGACTGGCGAGTATGGAGGTGGTGCTTTTGTCTTGATCTATCTTATTACCATCGCCTTTATCGGCTTTTCGGTGATGGTAGCCGAGATGCTCATTGGTGCGCTTGGACGCAAGGATACGGTCAGTTGCTTCGAAGAGCTTGCCCCTCCAAAGAAAAAGTGGTGGAAGTATGCCGGATTTATGGGATTTAATGGCATCATCATTATGACTTTTTACTCGGTGGTGATCGGTTGGATTTTATACTATATCTTTTTGATTTTCTCAGGGCTTCCCCAAACGACGCAGGAGGCTAAAACTATATTTAACGATCTTGTAAGCCATCAGATTTTGGCCCAGATATTTTTCCATACAGTCTCCGTGATCATTGTCGGATATGTGGTGTACCGAGGTATCAAAGGAGGGATCGAGAGGATCAACCTCATCTTGATGCCAGCACTCATGGTGATCCTTTTTGGACTGCTACTTTACGCTTTTAGCCTCGATGGATTTGCCAAAGCTTTTACCTTTATGTTTGAGCCAAAATGGGAAAAACTAAACTCTGAAGCTTTCGTACGGGCCGTGGGCCACTCCTTTTTTACGCTCTCTTTGGGGATGGGCGCGATTATGACTTATGCGGCTTCGCTGCCTAAAGAGGCGAGCATTACCAAAACTGCCTTTATCGTTACCTTTATGGATACCCTTATTGCTTTGGTGGCTGGTCTGGTGATTTTTAGTTTCTTGTTTCAATTTGGCGCCAAGCCAGGACAAGGACCCGGACTTGTTTTTATTTCGCTTCCTACCATTTTGCACAACTTTGGCGCTCTTGGCACCTTTTTTGCACTGCTCTTTTTTCTAGCCCTCGCCTTTGCCGGACTCACCTCAGCGGTTAGTTTGGTAGAACCTGTGGTACAATATCTTATCGATCGTTTTTGTATGAGCAGAACCAAAGCGGTTGTTTTGATTAGTTTTATCTACTGGCTTATCGGGATCGCCGCTTTGCTCTCTTATACACAGGCGTGGGGCAAAGTGTTTAGTTTTTTTGGTAAACCGCTTTTTGATTTGCTAGAGTATACTACCGACTCTATTTTGCTACCTTTAGGAGGATTTGCCATCGTGATCTTTGTTGGATATGTTTTACAAAAAGAGAGGGTCAAAGCCCATATCAACAGACCCGGCGAGATGAACGATACTTTCTATAAAATCTGGCGATTTAGTATTCGCTATATAGCTCCAGTCGCCCTCATTTTCATGATGCTCAACCTTATGGGTGTGATTAAATTATGAGAGTGTTAATTGGACTGCTGTTGGCTTGGCCGCTTCTAGCGGCAAGTATCTATAATGGCCAGACCTTTATCATTCCTTTCCAAAAAAGTTACCGATGCTATATGCCCCATACCACTGTAGACCATCTCTTAATTGTCCCTATTCCCTATGGGGCTAAACCCACTACTAGATGGCTGCGTATCGATGGCAAAGCGGTACGTTTGCTCATCAAGCACAAAGAGTACCCAAAGGAGTCTTTAAGTGTAGCGCCAAGCAAAGTGCATCCATCGCAAAAAGCTCAAAAGCGTATCGCCGCCGAAAGTAAAGAGGCGGCGATTATCTATGCTCGCACTACGCCCAAAAGCTTTATTACCAAGCCTTTTGTGCTTCCTATTTCTAGTCCTATCGTAACCGATCCCTTTGGAGTGGCACGCCTCTTTAATGGAAAACTGGCAAGCTATCATAGCGGAACTGATTTTAGAGCCAAGATGCGTACTCCCGTGCGTGCCATCAATGACGGCTTGGTAGTTTTGGCAAAGGATCGCTATTATGCGGGAGGCTCGGTCATTCTCGACCATGGCAGAGGGATTTATAGCTGTTACTACCACTTAAGCGGTTTTGGTGTCAGACCGGGAGATTTTATCAAACGAGGGGAGATCATGGCTCTTAGTGGCAAGAGCGGACGGGTTACTGCACCCCATCTGCATCTTACCATCAAAATCAAAGGGATCAGCGTCGATCCGATGCAGTTTATCAAAGCGTTCAATGAAGCTTTTAAAACTGTATCATCCCCTCGCTTGGACTCGAAGCCGTAGCGTAAGGTTTTTTGGGGATGCGGCCGGCAAGGTAGCTCATACGGCCGGAGATGACGGCATACTTCATAGCTTCTGCCATTAAAATCGGATTTTTGGCTTGGGCGATGGCGGTGTTAGTGAGCACCCCGTCAGCTCCTAGCTCCATGGCGATTGCTGCGTCGCTGGCGCATCCCACGCCTGCATCCACGATCACGGGAACACTGACAGCTTCTTTGACGAAGACCACGTTGTAGCGGTTTTGGATCCCTAGGCCACTTCCGATTGGAGCAGCCAGCGGCATCACAGCAGCAGCTCCGGCGGTTTCGAGCTTTTTAGCTACAATGGGATCATCGTTGGTATAAGCCATGACGGTAAAGCCGTCGTTGGCCAGTACTTCACACGCTTTGATAGTTTCGATCACATCAGGATAGAGAGTCTTTTGGGTATCTCCGATGATCTCGAGCTTGATGATATCAATCCCAGTAGCCTCTCGTACCATCCGAAAGAGGGTGATTGCCTCCTCAGCCGTGGTACAGCCCGCACTATTTGGCAGCAGCTGCACGTCGCTCTCTTTGAAGTAGTCCATTAGATTTTCTTGATTTGGATCAGTAATATTGACCCGACGTACCGCCACGGTGATCATCTGGGCGCCGCTGGCGATAGTGGCGTCGTATGTGGTTTTGAAATCTGGATATTTGCCACTTCCTACGATCAATCTACTGGTAAACTCATATTTGCCGATTTTGAGGATATCTGCCATCGCATGCTCCTAATAGGATAAATTTACTCTTATTTTACTTTAAATCCCGCTGCAAGTCAAAAATGCATACGTTCCGGCACTGACCGAATATACCGAGAATATGATAAAATTTTTGACATACTCCCCACGCATAAATGCGGGGGATTCTGGCTTTAAGCAGGGATGCCTATAATTGCAGGTCTTACTTCCCCTATGCCAAGAGCCGATGCCTCGACTCTGCAAATATTAATAGCAGCATTTACATCTCTATCGTGCAACGTATCGCACTTTGGACACCGCCACTTTCGTGTTTTTAAATCAAGTTTGTCCAAGACATACCCGCATTTTGAGCAAGTTTTGGAGCTTGGATAGTATCTATCGATTTTGATGAGATTTGTTTTATACTCTAAGATGTTCACAAATTCACTAAAAGCATAGTCGCTTATTTTTTTGCCCCATAATCTTTGCATAGCCTTGATATTTAAATCTTCGATAACTACAAATTGATAGGGTTTGGCTATCTGATTTGCCAGTTTATGGAAATAGTCCTTTCTGGTATTGGCTATCTTGATATGAAGCCTTGCCAAAGCTTTTTTGGCTCTTTTGTAGTTGTTTGAGCCTTTTTGTTTTTTAGATAGGCTTCTTTGAAGCTTTTTGAGCTTTTTGAGGTAGGCAAGATAATATCGTGGAGCAGCTTCTATTTGCGTAGCGTCTGAAAGCGTTAAAAAGGTTTTTAGCCCAAAATCGATACCCACAATTTTACCCGATGCGGTATAGTTTTTAGGCTCTTGCTCCAATGCTATGCAGATAAAAAAGTTCCCGATATTATCTCGCTTGACGGTTATAGTCTTTATTTTTCCCTCGATTGGACGAGAGAGCCAAAATTTAAACTTATAACCGCCAAGCCAGATAACATTGCCCTCAATCCTGTATCCAGCCTGTTTGAGAGTATAGCTTTTGTAGGATTTGATTTTTTTAAATGTTGGAATAGATGATTTTATGCCTTGCTTTTTGTTCCTCCAAAAGAGTTTGTAGGCTTTGTCTATTCTATCTGTAATATCTTGTATTGCTTGAGATGGGACTTTTTTCCAATACACATACTTTGAAAGCTTCTTGAGTTTGGTGAGATGTTTTTGGAGTTTGTATTTGTTTAAGTGCTTGCCATAGAACTTGTAGTAGCGCTTGTGCAGTGCAATACAGTGATTGTAGATAATGCCAGCTATATCGATGGTTGTATCGATATGCCTTAATCTCTTTGTATAGTAGAGTTTATATTTGTATGTGCGTATTATCGCACTCTTTGCAGATACTCTTGCCATTTTTTCTTCTTTTTGCCTCTTCGCTTATCATAAGCGAATTGTAGTAAATCCTCTCTAATCTTTTATATCCCTTTACTCCTACCAAACCATATCTGATTTGCACTCTTTACTCCTTGGAGAGTGCCATATGTTTTTGAACTTATGCAACAAAAAAAGAGTTTCAAGGAAGATAAACTTTCTCTCAACTCTTTTGTCGCCTTATATCCCCAGAGCTAAAGCTCGGGGCTTTACGGCGTTTTTTGATAAAAAAATACGCCCAAAAGGGCGTAATGGCTATTTGATAAAATTTATATATTTACCATCTGAAGAAATAGTAATAGAAGAGAATTGGTCAGCAAGGTTATCACTCCAAGAGAAATGTCCATCTCTTTTCATCCCTTGTAGCTTATATACCCCTTCTCCACTTACTAAAATATAGAGCCAATCAAAACTAGGATTGATACTTTGCGGGTCATTATAATGGACAAAGTAGCCTGCGACTGGAAAAGTGGACTGTTTGCTAAGAATTGAGACAAGGTGCTCTTTTGGAGTGATAAAAATTATCTCTTCTTTGGGCTCATTGGAGCCTGTAATACCACAGCTTGCCGGATCTTTTTTACAAAGCTTTTTACCATACTCAATAGCCTCTTGTGTGTTTAAATCTTGAATAGTAAGGGTTTTGCTCTTTTCTATCACAATACCTTTTTTATCCACAACTTTTATTTTAATAGTATGTTCTCCCGGTGTCTTGAAAGTAACAGTAAAGCTGCGTAAAGAGGCATCTACTTGCTCATATCCATCTCCTTTATCGATATAGAGCTCTTGTATACCATTTGGAGCCTCAATACTTATATTTACCTCTATAGGGATATATATTTTCATAGCTCCATTTACGCTTATATTCACTAGCGGGGCATTATTGTTTAGAGCTCTTGCTCCATACTCCATCGCCCCCAAATCAATCACCCCATTTACAACTCTTTGATGTCCAAAATAGTCAGTTTTGAGATAATTGAGAATCTCTTGATAGGTATCATTATTATCAAACATATTTCTAAAAAGCTCTGTATCTGGATTGAGACCTGCATCTATTGCTGGTGAGCCGCTTAAAAGCGAAATATTATCATCTGCTAGCCGAATATCCCCTACTCTACTTGGTTGGAGGTTATGTTTTTTAAGAATTACTCTACCGTTTTCCTCGATATATTTATAATCAATATAATTATAGAAAAGTTTTGAATCGCCATAAAAATCTATACCTCCGTCTACAAAAATATTGTTGATAAAAATACCATATCCATTCACTGGTGAGGATACAAAAGTATTGTTAAATGCTTCGATCATTCCACTGGAAAATCCTCCTCCACTATACCTATCACTATTATCGGAAAATGTAGAATTTATCACTACTGCATTTCCATAATTAAAAAATCCTCCTCCCTGATACTTAGCACTATTATTAGAAAATGTAGAATTTGTTACTACTGTATTTTCATAATTAGATGCATTTTCATGATTATAAAATCCTCCTCCATTGGCAGCATTATTATTAGAAAATGTAGAATTTGTTACTACTACATTTCCTTTCCAGCCATTTTTATTACAAAATCCTCCTCCATCATACTTAACACTATTATTAGAAAATGTAGAATTTGTTACTACTGCATTTCCATAATTATAAAATCCTCCTCCATCTCCATAATTAGCACTATTATTAGAAAATGTAGAATTTGTTACTACTGCATTTCCATGATTATAAAATCCTCCTCCACTATATTCACCACTATTATTAGAAAATATAGAATTTGTTACTACTACATTTCCATAATGATAAAATCCTCCTCCGTTGCTAGCACTATTATTAGAAATAATACAATTTTTTATAATAATATCTCCAGAGGTATAAACTCCTCCACTCTCCCATCCTCCTTTTCCATTGACAATAGTAAGATTTTTTAAAGTCACAGTAAAGAATTTTTGATTTTGCAGGTTCAATACCTGCTTTTTTTCTTCTCCATCCAAAACAATCTCTTCACGGCTATGTCCAGCAGCCCCTTCTATAGTGAGATTAAACTCCTCATTATCGTTAAAAGTAAAAGTGCCAATCTCATCATCCATTACTTTGTACCTACCAGGAGCTAAAATAATTATATCATTCTCTCCATTCATTGCAGCATCTTCCAAGGCTTGACGTAGTTGGGTTATGGAATTGACATTGAATGTGGCTGAAAAGAGTGATGAGGCTAAGAGTGTGGACACAAACATATTTCTCATTGCACTACTCCTTTGAAATAGTTTATAATTTTATTATACTAAATCTTTCCAGAAGTAGCTTAGTAAAATGTAAAATTTAAGTAATTACTTATTAAGTAGATCAAGGGTGTTTAAAAAATCCTAAGAGAAAAAGGTGATGTACGTAGCGAAATGTACAAGAAGCTAGCACTAACCGAATAACTTTTTAGTCTTCTTTTATAGCCCAAGATTTTTATTGACAAAGAATCAAGCGAGCCTGTTATCCAACCAAGTAAAACTTTTTACATAAGCCTTTGAGCGTCGAATAAGATAATAGATTTTGTCTCTTATTTGGGAATTAAGATTTTCAATGATATTGGTCATTTTAGACTTCTGCATTGAGGCTTTTTGCTAAATATGGCATTATAACTATAGTTATCTGTATAGATTTTCACCGCATCGGGAAGATCGTGTTTGAAATCAAATAAGGTCTTGCTTCCTTTATCGGAGGAAAGATGAGAAATATTTTTTTCCCGTTTTGGTTACTGCTATGGTAGTCCATATATAGGCTCTTTTGCGTTTTAGCGCGACAAAGGTGTACATCTCGTCCATTATTTTTCTACAAACTCTTTATATTCTTTGAGTTTTTTTTTAAATGGTACTGGATAGTAGATAAGGATCTGCCTAGTGTTCTTGCTATTTTTCTTAGTTCCATTTTCTCTTCAAACAGTTTATACATCAGCAATAGTGAACAATCTTAAAGGGTGCTCGAGCAGACTGGTTAGACGTGATATGCCCGACATCAAAGAAAAGTATTGGGGCAAAGTGGGACTTTGGAGTAGAAGTTATTTCGCAGGAAGTGTTGGCGGCGCTCCACTTGAAATAGTGAAGCAATATATCCAAAATCAGGCTACGTCTGAAGACCCTTTATTCACCTCCTAAAAGAGGTGGTTTTACGGTTATTAATATAATATAATAAGTTAGCTAGTAAGACGCTATTTTTTCTTTAATTTTTTGTTTATGAGGCGTGATGATGGTAAAAAACTTTCGGCTGGGTATGAGCGTTGTTTTGATAGTTTGCTTTCTTGCTTTAAACGCTTTTGCGACTTTGTGCTGTGACGGCACCATTTCACAATCAAGTGGAAGAGGCACCTGCAGCCATCACGGAGGCGTATGCGAAAGCGGGTTAAGCTCTACACTTTGCATCAAGCCACCCGCCCCCCATGGAGTGGATGCATCCGATGGAGAGTATGAGGATAGGATCAAAGTGCGTTGGACGGAGGTGGCAGATGCTGAGTATTATAAAATTTATGTGGCATCAAATGGCCAAAAGTACACTTTGATAGCTACGAGTTATAATGGTACCTATATCTACCATACGCGAGATCCTCAAAACAAACGATTTAAAATAGTGGCATGCAACTCTTGCGGCTGCAGTGCTCCAGCCGTAGATAGCGGCTATATCCAAGCACGAGAGGATACGCTACCCTGCTCGGCTTTAGAGGTAATAGACGGAGATACCCTTGAGTATGGACAAAAAAGATTCAGGCTTTATGGCATCGACGCTCCAGAGAGCTATGAGGGGAGAAAGATGGAGTATGACGCCAATCGGTGCGGGGTATCCAAGAATATGATAGAAGAGGCCGGTTATTTGGCCAAAAGTTTTTTATCAACCCTGCTTGGCTCTATTGAGGGAATGTGTCAAATACAAAGTAGATACAAGGATCGTTATGACAGGGAGGTGGTGTTAATCATTTTACCCGATGCAGAATCTCTAAATCAGACCCTCATTGCCCAAGGATATGCTATTGCTTGGGACCGCTATATCCAAGAAGAGGATCGTAAAACTCTTTGGCACGCTAAAGAGAAAGAGGCCGCGCTTGAGGGGAGAGGATTGTGGCAAGAGTACTGTCCTCTTATGAGCTGTTTGGCCGATCATATCGCCTCGTGTAGCTCTGAAGAAGCTAACGAGAATGCACAAGACTCAATAAAAGAGATTGAGAAGATTGTCTTGAGCGAACAAAACGGCACATACGCAATTACTGGCTATTTTGCTCCCTACCATTTTGGGGAGGATCCAAAATCTAATTGGACTTTTACTTTTGCCTCAAGCCATACCACATATCGCCTTCTTGGTGACACCAGCGAGGAAAATATCAAAAGGATGGGTATATTTGGCTGGGTACGGGTAGATGTGCGACCCAATCCTCCCGCTTTTTATATGGTACATTACCGACCGGGAAAATTTGATTGGCTCATTTTTAATCTGGATTCAGATAAAAGATGCAAACACATCTACAAGCTAGCAGGTCAAGATCCTCAAACAAAAGCTTTTAGCTATGATATTGATGGGGATGGAAAAGCCGATAGATTGGATGGATTAGGATGTGAGCTTATCACAAAGGAGCGCGTGCGATTTTTTCACAAGATGCCGTAGGGCCAAGACCCTACGAGAGATTATCGATAAATTGCAGAATAGTCGCCATGGAAAGTTCTATTAAGCCAGTAAGCCACATTTTTGAATGAGGCGTTTTTGTTGCCGTCCTCGTTTTCAAGGTTATTTTTGAAACGAGTCGCAAATCCTAGATGGTAAATACCGTCAAGCACAGTATTAATGGCATTAGCTCCATAAAGTCTTGTAGTAGCGCCGTCGCCTTGGACTTTATGAAAACCGGTCTCCTCATTACCCTCATCGTCGCCGTGTAGAGTGGCCCACTCTTGAGCATAGTTAGTTACAAGGTAGTTGTTGATCTCTTTGATATCGGCTACACTAAGATAATTATCTGTAGCCACTCCTGTCTCTTTGATTGCTTCTACGATGAGGTGGTTCATAGCGTCGGCACTTTTTGCACCCTCTCGAATATCTTCCATAGATATTTTGCGCTCAAGAGACTTATCATTGAAGATTATGGGGATAAAAGTATCAAGAGCTGTACCGGTGCTTCCTTGAATTTCGTGGTAATTGTTGTTTTTGAGCCCTCCAGCTTGCAAGTCAGGTTGTAAGATGGTGTTGAGCCACCAAGCTACTTGTTCAAATCGTGCGTTTTTATTGCCGTCCTCGTTTTCGAGGTTGTTTTTAAAACGAGTCGCAAATCCTAGATGGTAGATGCCGTCGGCTACCGTATTGATAAAATTTCGTGCAAACATTCGCGTAGAAGCGCCGTCGTTTTGGACTCTGTGAAAACCGGTCTCCTCCTCATTTTCGTCATCACCGTGTAAAGTTTTCCACTCATCTTTGTAGTTTTGTACTAAATAGTGGTTAATCGTACGTACGTCAGCGGTAGAGATTCGTCCATCATTGGCCAAACCTTCGTGCTTGATCGCTTCGACGATAAGCCTATTCATTCTATCGGCATTTTTAGCGGCGACTCTAAGATCGCTTGTCGTTACCTTTCTTTGCAATCCGGGGTCTGTTAGAATAATTTGAATTACTTGATCAAGAGATGTACCGGTAGTGCCTTTAATCTCTTGATAGTTTGGATTATGAAGCTCCAAAAGGTCTCGCCGCATAACTTCGCTCAGCAAATATCCCACATTATTGAAAAATCGCCGTATATCCTTGGCGTTTTTGGCTCCTCCATTTTTTAGCCCCAATTTGTACAGTTGTGCCCACAAATCGATCGCTTTTTTATTTAGAGCGATAACTCGTGGCAGCCGTCTGTCTCTTCCTTGCAGTTTTGGTTGTACTAGTTTGTAATCAGCTAGTAGTCCCTCCCATACATCCGCATAATTTTGGACTAAATAGCGATTGATTTCTATTACATCGGCTCTTGTCAATTCGTCGTCGTTGGCTAGACCGAGCTTGTAAACCGCCTCTTTGATATAGCTATTCATCTGTGAAGCGGCTTCTTGCGCTTTTGCGATATCTTCTGCACTGACCACTTTATTAATAGCTTCGTCCTCATTGATAATTTGCTCAATTTGATCTATTCCAGATGGCTCTAAAATCTCTTCCATAGCAAACAAAGAAGGAGCTGCTAGGAGCAGTGCCGATAGTATCACGCTTTTGGCTCGGTTTTTCATTTGTTCTCCTTAAATGGTTTTGTATTTTTATTATAAAATATCATTCTTAATATCGGATGAAATGAAAAGTTATTTAATTTTACCGATTACTTTATATCGTTCCCAGTAGATTTTAAGCGCTTGATCTAAAATCTGTGGGTCGATGTGGTGGCGGTATATCGATCCATCTTTGACAAATAGACTCTTTTTGGGGTCTGGATGGAGCAAAAACTCTCTCATAGCCTTTTTGACCCGCCGCTCGCTGCTGTGATAGAGCAAATAGTTGAAAAATATCACTTTTAGATTTGCCTTTTTTCTTCGGTGGCAAGGCAGGCATTTGCTCTCAAAAATATTGGCGTAGGAGAGTAAAAAAAGCAGGCAAAGCAGCGTTATTTTTCCCATAGGATAGTGATCCTTGTATAAAATTTTGGTTTGGAGTCTATTTTAATCCTCAGAGCAAACTCTTGGGCGATGAGATAGACGATATTAAGACCGATACCAAAACCTCCCTCGTTGGATTGAAGCCTCTTGTAACGTTCAAAAATCTCCTCTTGTTTTGATTTTGGAATACCAATACCCGTATCTTCTATGAAAAAGCCGTTTTGAAATGTTTTGACTCGAATCTCTCCGCCGATTTTGTTGTACTTGATTGCGTTGGAGAGGAGATTATCCACAAGTCTAGCAATCTTTTGCCGATCCGCTTTTAAAAAGCAAGGGGCTTTAGAAAAGCGTATACGCAGCCGTTTGCTCTTGGCCAAGGTGTTAAAATATTCCAGTCGCTGTGCGAGCAGTTCGTTCATATCGAGCGTTTCGATATTGGATGGAAGTTGCTCGTGGAGCAAAAGGTAGGTAAGGTCTTTATAGATAGTGGAGATGGTACGAGCGGCGATTTCGATGCGACCAAGTTTTTTGGTAAGTTTTGGATCGAGGGAGCTTTTGTCAATAGTTTCAATGTTTGTAAGAATAGTACTAACCGGCGTATTAAGTTCATGGGTAGTATCTTTTATAAAGTCGTTGAGCAGCGTAAAGGAGTTTTTCATCGGTCGTAAAAAAAGTTTGGTCAAATAGTAGCCCAAAAAGGCCATAAACAGCAAAAACAAAGAGCCAAAAAAGAGAATGTTTTTAAATGTGGCGGCGATCCATTTCTCATCGTCTAAAATCTCAATAATAAGATATTTGGTTCCAAGATAGTAACGCTCAGGCTCTTTGATGAAGTAGATAAATCGCCCCTTTTTGTATAATACATTGTGAAAATCGATCCTCTTACCTCGAAGTAAGGAGAAAATTTTGACATAATCAGCATCATAAATGGCTGATCGGAAATTGGAGTAGCGAGGATAATAGTTGTCTTCGAGTAAACTCTCATGCATCTGGCGTATTCTGTGGATCACCTCTTTGGCGTGACTTTGGAGAGTGGGGAGATGGGAGCTTAGCATCAGCTCCTTTTGAAAGCGGTAATACATCAGTGAAGCCAGCACCAAAATAATGAGCGTCAAAAAGATATACAGGCCTAAAAAGTTGTACAGACTCTTTTTTTCACTTAACAAACTTATAGCCATAGCGTTTAATACTTTGTATTCGATCTTTGCCCAGATATTTTCGCAAATTTTTTATATAGGTGCGCAAAGCCATATCGCTTGGAGTCTCATCATAATCCCATAAAGTTTCGTAAATTCTTTCGTGACTGAGGGGTTGATTGGGGTGTTGTAAAAAAAGTTTGAGTAACCGGAGCTCTTTTTGATTGAGATTGGCAGGTGTACCTTGGACGATGAGCTCGGATGTGGTGATATCAAAGTGGCTCTTTTCATTGATGGGGATAATTTTTTGGGCCGTATCGAAGCGGCGCTTGAGCAAAGTTTGGATACGCAAGAGCAGCTCTTTGAGCTCGAAAGGTTTGCGAATATAATCGTCCGCCCCACTGGCAAATCCTTTTTCTAGGTCCTTGACACTCTCAAGGGCCGTTATAAAAATAGCCGGCGTATCACTTTGAAGGCGTATTTTTTTGAGTAGTTCAAAGCCGTCTATCCCCGGGACCATCACATCGAACAGATAGATATCATAATGCTTCTCGTACGCTTTTTCTAACGCTTCTTGGGAAGTGTGGACAAAATCCACATCGTATCCATGATCCTCTAGATACTCTTGGATCGTCTCGCCTAAATTGATATCGTCTTCGAGCAACAAAATACGCGCTTTTTGCAAAATAGCTCCTTTGGTACTATAATAATACAAAAAAATGGATTAAGGTATGAAGTGCAAAATCTGTCGCAAAGGGGAGCTTTTTTATCTTTTTGGATGGGGATTGATGATTACGGCGTTTAATAATTTTGCCGTAGGATGCGTACAGATGAGTCGAGCGGGTGCGTACGGGATGCTTTTGGGCGGTATCCTCATTATGGTTTATGGTGCCTACCTTAAGTCACGATAAGGATGTACAATGGGGATAACCAATGCCGAGATCGCAAGAATTTTTAAAGAGTATGCCGATCTTTTGGAGATTAAAGGCGAAAATCCTTTCAAAGTCCGAGCCTACCGCAACGCCGCTCGTACAATAGAAAATATCGGTAAAAGTCTAGAGGAGCTCGTCAAAGAGGGATACGATTTGACAAGACTCCCCGGTATTGGATCTGATTTGAGTCAATATATCCAAGAGATCGTTACCACCGGCAAATTTTCCAAACTTCAAAAACTTAAAAAACAGATTCCGCCAAGCCTTGTGGATATGCTCTCTATCGAAGGATTGGGTCCTAAAAGGATCAAAACTTTGTACGAGAAGCTCGGAATTGCTTCGATGGAGGATCTACGAAGAGCTGCTCAAAATGGAGAGATCGAAAAGTTGCCCGGTTTTGGTCCTACGCTGGTACAAAAGATCCTCAAAGGTATCCGTTTGCTTAAAAAAGCGGGTCACCGCTTTAAATGGAGTGAAGCCAAAGAGTATGTAGAAGATATCTTGGCTTATATGGGTCAAATCGAGCTAAGTCATCTGGACGTGGCAGGAAGCTATCGACGCAAAAAAGAGACGGTAGGAGATCTGGATATTTTGGCTACTGCCAAAGATTTTAGCGAAGTGATCCGACATTTTGTCAAATATCCCAAGATAAAAGAGGTGGTCTCCGCTGGCTCAACACGCTCAACTGTCATACTCAATAACGACTTGCAAGTGGATTTACGAAGCGTCGAAGATGAGAGTTACGGCTCAGCTTTGCACTATTTCACAGGCTCCAAAGCCCACAATATCGCCATACGAAAGATTGCTATAGAATTAGGACTCAAAGTCAACGAATACGGGATTTTTCGGGGGGAGGAACGGATCGCCGGCAAAACGGAGGAGGAGGTCTATAAAGCTGTGGGGCTATGTTATATCGAGCCGGAGCTAAGAGAAAATAGAGGAGAGATAGAAGCGTGCAAAGCTCATAGACTGCCTCAGCTCGTAGAGTTAAAAGATATTCGGGGCGACTTGCATATGCATACAAATTACAGTGATGGTAAAAATAGTATCGAAGAGATGGCCAAAGCGGCTAAAGAGCTTGGCTATGAGTATATTGCCATCACGGACCACTCTAGGCGGCTTACCATTGCTAAAGGGCTGGACGAGAAGCGGGCGATAGAGGAGCTAGAGCAAATCGATAGAATAAATGAGAAATTTGAAGATATTACAATCCTCAAAGGTATGGAGGTCGATATTTTAGAAGATGGGCGGCTTGATATGAGCGATGAGGTCCTCTCCCGACTTGATATAGTGCTCATCGCCGTTCACTACAAGTTTACTCTCTCTAAAGATCGTCAAACCAGACGGATTTTGCGAGCTTTTGAGAATCCTTACGTTAATATCTTGGCCCATCCTACGGGTCGAATGATTGGTATACGAGAGCCAATAGAGC
>JALWCE010000018.1 GCA_027036935.1 Nitratiruptor sp.
CGAAGTTGAGTAAGAAGAAATGGTTGCCGTTGATCTTTATCCAAGGCAGCACCAAGCTTACGATTGTAACAATCGCAAACATCACATAGCGTCTATACCTATAGGGTATCCAATTTTTTAGATACTCTTTAGCCCTATTTTTTGGTGCTGCACTTGCTTGCATCTTATTTCTTCTCTACAAAATGATATTTATGCTTGGTATCGCCACCTACAGGATGACCATAAACATAGATATGTTTTTCATTTTCCAAATCGGGACCAAACATTTTGATACCAAAAGGATCTTTTACCTCATAAGATTGCTGAGCCGTCTTATTTTGAGTGATAATAGCGGCGATTGTAAGCCACACTAAAATAGCCAACAAAAGCCCTACAGCTATAAAGTAGCCTGTTAATCCATGGAGAGACCAAATACTTCTATTTTCCATCTTATTCTCCTTCACTGAGCGATCGGATATAGACCGCTACGGCTTTTTCTTGTACAGGAGTAAGTCGTCCTTTAAAAGAAGGCATTCGGCCGATAATTCCATGTTTACCATGATCAAGGACGTGCTGTACGATCGTATCGTCATACTCTCTAAGATTTGGTGCCATACCATTCATTCCTCTTCCATCAGGACCATGACAGCTCGCGCAAGTATTTTGGAAAAGATCAGCACCTTTACCGCTTCCTTTAAATCCACCTGCAACATATGAAGCTACGGCTTCAGCATCTGCGCCACTCAAAAGTCCTGGAGGCATCATTCCCAAAGGATAGCCAAGTTGTCCATTTGGATTCCCAAGAGCTGCGGAACCTCTATGAATTACATCCAAAACTTCCTTTTTAAGGAGTCGGTGCGTCAAGTCTTGAGCTTTCCCCTCAATGCCTGTCCCATCAATACCATGGCAAGGAGAGCATTGAACCAAGAAAACTCCCTCACCCATACCTAAAAGATCCTCTTTACTCGGGTTAGCCCATTTGCTCTCAAATTTAGCTTGATATGCCTTTACCTCTTCGTTATACTCTCCAATTTGAGAGTAGGCGTTGAGCGGATATCCGACAAGCCAGTACCATACTCCCCAAATGATGGTACCAATAAATGCCAAAGACCATCCAATAGGAGAGTTGTTTTTATATTCACCGATACCATCCCAGTTCTCTTCTTTTAGAACACCCTCGCTCTTACCCTCTTTTATCTGCTTGAAGTACTTCGCTACAACGCCTATTGTTAAAATTAAAATAGCCGCAGCACCAAGCAGAGCCAAACGGTTAACATTATCGCTTAACCAATTCATCTGGACTCCTTCGTATGTTCTTCTAATGGCTCTACGGGAGGAGAGGTAAGCTCATCATCGAGCGCCATCTTCCCATATTTTTCATAGTTTCTCTTACCTTTTTTCTCACTGCGATACAGGTGAATGATATAGCCATATAAAATAAAGGTCAAAAATATAATAAGACCAAGATAGGCTACGCCCTGTATCAGTCGTATATCCATTATTTTAACCTATTGAGGTACGCAATGAGCGCAACTATCTCTGGCACTTTGCCTTGTTTAACCATATCTACAAGATCTTGGCGCTTGGTCTCCTCAGCCACTTTCAAAGCGTATTGCAAAGCTCGTTGTTTTGCTTGTTCAAAAGAGCCAAGAGGAACATCAACTTTTCCATCACCATTAAGATCTTTGTCATACGGTACGTTGAAAACTTTTTTAACGGTTAATGCCTCTGCATAGGCAGTCTCAAGATCGGCTACATTTTTAAACATATGTTTGTATGCCGGCATGATAGAACCTGGTACTACGCTTGTAGGTTCCCACATATGGTTTGCATGCCAGTCGCTTGTTCGGTAATTTCCTACTCTATGAAGATCTGGACCAGTTCTCTTGGATCCCCAAAGAAATGGTCTATCATAAGCATATTCACCATTGAGTGAATACATACCGTATCGATCTGTCTCACTTTTGAATGGTCGAATGAGCTGGGAGTGGCAAGCGTTACAACTATCTTTGATATAGACTTGACGTCCCGCTAACTCCAATAGGCTATAAGGCTTTGCTCCGACAACTGGGCGTGATTGCTGGGCGAAATCGGGAACGATTTCAATAAGCCCAGCAAAAGCGATTACCACGAAAACTCCCACCGCGAAAAAGAACGGGTTTTTTTCCAACCAACTAAACATTCATTCCTCCTTACGCTGCCATAGGTGAAGCAAATTGAGGCTCTTTCTCAATCGCTTTGGAGGCAGTCATAGTTTTATAAAAGTTATAGGCCCACATAAACAAACCGATAAAATAGAAGAGTCCACCAATACCTCGAAGTGTATAGTATGGATGGAGTACAGTTACTGTATCGATGAAAGAGTAGGCTAGGTTTCCGTATTGGTCAACAGCTCGCCACATCATACCTTGTGTGATACCTGCAATCCACATACTTGAGAAGTAAAGAACGATTCCGGTAGTTTGGAGCCAAAACTGCATCTCAAGTAGTTTTTTGCTATAAATTTCTCTTTTATAAAATCTTGGAGCCATATGCATAATGGCCGCAATAATCATAAATCCAACCCATCCAAGAGTTCCATCGTGCACGTGTCCTGGGATCCAGTCGGTAAAGTGTGCAAGAGCGTTTACAGATTTGATTGATTGAATTGGCCCCTCAAGAGTTGAGAGCATATAGAATGTGGAAGCTAAAACCATAAATTTGATCAGAGGATTCTCTTTGAGCTGTCCCCACTCACCTTTCATGGTAAGGAGCATATTGAGCGCACTACCCCAAGAAGGTAAAATCAAGATTACAGAAAAGACTGAACCCATGGTCTGCATCCAATCAGGCACTGTGGAGTAGATCAAGTGGTGACCGCCAGCCCAAAGATAAACAAACATCAATCCCCAAAAAGAGAGCAAAGAGAGCTTATAAGAGTATACTGGCTGACCAGACTCTTTTGGCAAATAGTAGTAGATCATCGCAATAATAGGTACTGTAAAGACGAATGCCACCGCATTGTGTCCATACCACCACTGAACCATCGCATCGTTGGTACCCGCATACATACTCACTGAATGGAAAGGATCACCCATACCCGTAATCAGATAGGTAGGTACTTCCATGTTATTGAAAAGATAGAGCATCGCAACGCCGAGGAATGTGGCGATATAGTACCAAAGAGAGATATACAGCGTCTTTTCTCGTCGGATACCGATCAAGCCAAAGATAGAGATACCCCAAAGTACCCAAATAAGTACCACCACGATATCAAAAGGCCACTCAAACTGAGCATACTCTTTAGAAGTGGTATAACGCAAGAGCAAAGAGCCTACCGCAAGAAGCGCTCCAATGAAGTAGAGCCAAAAGTGCAACTTCCCAACGGCCATCAAAAATTTACTCTCGGCCATAGAGACTTTGAGGACCCTTTGACCCACATAGTACCATGTAGCAAAAATACCGCTAAGGGTAAAACCAAAAGCTACGGTATTGGTGTGAATAGGTCGAAGTCTACTAAACAAACTATACTGACCCGCTACGTAATTGAGCTCTGGAAACGCCAACTCAAAGGCGATCCACACACCAATTCCCATACCAATTATACCGAACAAAATGGCTAGGTAACTAAACCATTTCGCAACGGTATAATCATACTCGATTGCAGGATTTTGCATCTAAAACCTCCTCATAGATTTGTCACTATTTTGACACTTAACAAATGAATTATAGGACAAAGAAGTTGTAATAAAGCTTAAACTACACAAGATTGACGATTAATCTCATATCTTAAGATTTTGATAAAATTATCTTATATCCCAGACCGGAAAAATTTTGAATAAGAGCTTTGTCAGTCTTTTTACGAAGTCTTTTGATAAGGGTTCTTAGGGCATTTTGGCTAAAATCTCCTTGAGGCCAAACAGCCTCTTTTATCTCTTCAATGCCAATAATCTTCTCTGGAGATTCTAGCAAAAGATCGAGCAAAATTTTCTCCTTTTTGGTTAACTTATTGATTTCTTCGCCACGCTTAATCTCTCCTTTACTTTTAAAGTAGAGCAATTCCTCCCCAAGAACTATTTGCTCCTTTTGCCTAAAAATCTCACACAAAACTTTAAGAAGCTTTTCTGGTGTAAAAGGTTTGACCAGATATTTATGCACTCCAATATCGATCGCCTTAAAAAGCCGCTCCTTTTCGCTATAAGCAGTAAGTACGATGATGGGGACATCTTTGATTTTTTTTACTCTTTGGGCAAACTCCAAACCATCAATCCCAGGCATTTGAATATCGGTAATAACACAGTCAAAATCTCTTTTAATAAATTTGGCCAATCCTTCTTGTCCATCTGCAGCTGTCTCAAAAAGGTTAAAATCTTCGGCCAACACCTCTTGCATTAGTTCCCTAATCTCCCCCTCGTCTTCAACATACAGAACTTTTAGATGTTTTATAACCTCTTCACATTCCATCTCTTTTTCCTTTTGGCAGCTTTATTATAAATTTCGCCCCGCTTTTTGTATTGCTCACCTCCAAAGTACCTTCCATACTCTGTTCAATAATCATCTTTGACATATATAATCCCAGACCTGTCCCTTTGCTTTTGGTCGAAAAATAGGGCTCAAAAATCTTTTCCATAATATCTTTAGGCACTCCTGTACCATTATCTTCGATACAAATATGTAAAGCCTCTTCATCCTCAAAAGCCTTTATCCATATATGACGAGATCCTTGTATACCTGTCAACGCCTCTTTAGCATTATTCAAAATATTAAGAATTACTTGGGAGAATTCATTGGGATAGCCGTAGACAAAAAGATCTGGCTGAAGATTTTTTTCCACTCTAATATTGGCTCTTTGTAAACTTCCTTCTAAAATGGAGAGCGTCTGCTCTATCCTATCAGCGGGAGAAAAAAGTTCCTTTTGTTTGGTAGGACTAAAAAAGTTTTGAAAATCGACGATCGTTTGGGACATCTGCTCTAAAATCTTCACCCCTTTTTTGTACAAGGCAGCCACTTGATCATCTTTGCAGACTTTTTTGATTTTATAAAAAAGCAGTCCTAACTCCATGAGAGGCTGACGCCATTGATGAGCGATGTTGCCAAGCATCTCCCCAAGGGCTGCAAGTCTTGCTTGCTGAAACATTACCCGATCTTTCTCCCGATTTTTTCGTACCTCGGCGATCACTCGCCGCTCTAAAGTGCGATTGAGCTCTTGGAGCTCTTTGGTTTTTTCTAGTACGCGAGCTTCGAGCTCTTTATTCAAAGCCTCCAGCTCTTTCTCTTTTTTTTGCAACCGCTCCTGGAGCTGCACACTTTTTGTCACATCATATCGAATGGCTACAAACTCGGCAATCGTACCCTTATGATCCAAAATAGGGATAACCGTCGTATTGACATAAAAGGTAGAGCCATCTTTGGCTCTGTTTTTTACCGTTCCTTTCCAAATCTTTTTAGCAAGAATTCGCTCCCAAAATCTTTTAAAATGCTCCTTTGGAACATCTGGATGGCGTACAATATTGTGATTTTTACCTATAAGCTCCTCTTTGGAATAACCAGAAATTTTACAAAACTCCTCGTTGACATAGGTGATGATACCATTGACATCGGTTTTGGAGACGATATTGCTGCTATCAATCGCATTTTTATATTGATGGAGCATAAAAACATTATATTCTTTAGCTCTACGCAGGAAAAAAAGAGACTCTAACTCTTTAAAACTTTCGCAAAGCCCTGTAGAGTCGATAGAGGCAAGAATGAAACGATCCACACCGCTATTAATGGCTCTAGCTAACGCTTCGGCATCTTTTGGGCCAAAATAGGCACATACTTTTACCCCCTCTTCTTTAGCCCTGCTCAAAAGATCGAGCGAAGAGGAGACAAGGATATCGGCATCTATCTTATTTATCTCCTCTTGATTGCAATACCTCCATCTTTTACAGCAAAGCCTAAGAGCCTCCTCGATTAAAGGATCGTACTCTTTGTCTACAAACCAAACTTTTGGAGCCGATTTTTCAATCTTAGTGGCAGGTGTGGATTGACGCATTTGGATAGGTAATAAACCAATAGCCTTTGTATAATAGGTAGAGACCATACAAAACTATGATGATGGAGGCTAGTTTGATCATCAGCAGGCGAAAAGAGGAACTTTTCAAAAAGCCCGCTATAGTCCCCAATCCCACCATCACTGGCATGGTAGAAAGCCCAAAAATCAGCATCACCACCGCTCCCCAAAAAGGACTCCCCGTCGCTGCGGCGGATGCGGCAAAAAAATAGACGAGTCCGCAGGGCAAAAAGCCGTTGAGTATTCCCAATAAAAAAAAGCTTCCAAGACTTTTGGAGTGGATGAGCTTGGAAAAAAGCTTTTGAAAAAAACCAAATCTGGTGAGCGACATCTCAAGAGTGGTCAAAAATTTTAGATTGCCCGAGAGCGAGATGCCCATGAGCACCATAAAAATGCCTACAGCAATATAGAGTGCTCCGTGCAGTGTTTTGGAGATGAGCATGATGGAGCCAAGATAGCCAAAAAAAGCACCGATGATCATATAAGAAGTAATACGCCCAAGATTGTAGGCGATATGGGCAGCTCCTCCCCAAAGCCACCCTCTGCTTGGATCCACTTTGGCTGTCGTGTAGGCGATCACGAATCCTCCGCACATTCCCACGCAATGCCCAAGACTTCCTAAAAAGGCAACGGTAATGATGCTCAAAATATCGATAGTGTTAATAACCGCTCCTTAGAATCGTAGTTGTATATTGGCATAAAGATAGCGTCCAGGCTCGTTGATCAGCACCGGTATGCGCCCCCCTATCAACGATCTGCCCACATAGGTGTTGTTTAGGGCATAGGTCTCATCAAAAAGATTGTCCACACCTACATTTATCCGTATTGTATCACTAATTTGCTTAGAGGCTTTGATATTGACCACCGCCCAGCTATCGATACGCCGCTCGCCGTTATCCGCATCGTAATGATCCCACGGAGCACTATAGAGTGCCTCGATCATAGCGTAGTACTCCTCATCTTCGTAGCTTAGAGCGACTCTTGCGTGCAGTGGTGGGATCATCGCCATATCATCATCCGCTTGGCCGGGGATCGTATCATCCTTTTTACCTCGCTGATACGAAGCACTCGCCTCGGCTAGCCAAAAGTCTCCAAAAGGCTTGGCCAAGTCCACACTGCCGCCATAGATATGGGCATCGATATTGGTCCATGTGAGGTAATATTTTTGGGGATTTTTGTTGCCTTGGTTGGTGCGATAAGCGTAGATATAGTCTTTCAAATCGCTATAAAAAAGATTAAGGCGCAAAGAGGTATCAGCTACCATTCCCTCATATCCAAGATCAAGTTCTTGATTTTTGCTCTCTTTGAGATCGGGATTTCCTCTGCGACTCCAGTTGCCTTTTTTAAATCCTATGAAATAGAGCTCTTGAGCGTCTGGGACTCGTATTCCCTGGCCAAGTCCGATATAAAGGGCACTCTCTTCGCTTAGATGGTATTTGGCCAAAAGGTTGGCGCTGATGTCAGCGTAGCTTTTGGAGGTTTTGTTTTTGTAGTAATTTTGAATAGGGGCGATATCGGCGATCGTTGGGTGGTGCAAACCATTGGCGTCGATATCGGTATCGTCGTAGCGCACGCCCACTTTTACGCTCCAAGGCCCCAAAGCTTTGAGCCCTTCTAGGAAGACCCCCACATTGTCCGTATCCACATCGGGTATGCGTACCTGCTTTGGCTTTTTGATCGGTTCTGCCAAACAGATCCCGTTCCAATTTCGTTTGCTGGTATCTAGCCCCACTTTCCAGGCTATGCCAAGAGCCTCGAAGCTATTTTTGAGCGTTGCCCCTTTGATCTCGCTTCGCACATGGTGTGTGCGGTAGAGCATAGGATTTAAAGCAGCGTTACGAAATTTGGTCCCCATATCGTGGAGTACCCGTGAATAGTAGCCCTTGAGTACCAGTAATTTGGAAAAGGCTCCTAAATTTTTGATCTTATACTCGCCATTTATCATCACAGTGGTATCGAGCTGGGCATCCATCTGAAAGGCTGGATAGAGCACATTGCTCGCTTTGTCGGTATAAAAATTGAGTTTGAGTCGCTGATTAGAAGCAATATCATAGATCGTCTTGGCCCAAAAGAGATTGCGAGTATAAGCCTCTAAATCTTTGTACCGCTCTTGATAGGCATTAAGATCGCTTTTACCCAAAGCCGCCCAGTTTTGTTCCACCAATGTGCGGCCATCCCCATCTTCGTACTGATCGGAGTTTTCGTGGCCCACCCCTAGAGCGAAGCGAAACTTCTCATCCCCTGCATCTACAGAAGCCTCCGCTTTATTGTAGGCAAAACTCCCATATGTGAGGCCGACCTTTCCACCAAAACCACTTTGTGGCTCCTTGGTGATCACATTGACCACCCCTCCCATACTGCCAAAACGCTCCACATCAAAGGGCCCCTCTTTGATCTGGACTTTGGCAATGTCGGCCACGGAGATATGCATGGCCGGCGGATCCATCCTGTTGGGACATCCTCCATAGATCTTGGCCCCATCGATCAAGACATTGAGATCGTCTCTTTTGAAGCCTCTTAATACTATGTCATTGCCAATAGCACTAGCTCGCACCATATTGATCTCGGGTCTTGTTTCACTGAGCACCTGAGCTAAATCTTGCTGTCTGGTAAACTCGATCTCATCACTGCGCAGCTCTTTTGATTCTTGCAAAGCCTCATCCTCTACCACCACCTTTTGGATCTCTATCTGGGCATAGCACAAAGAGGCTGCCATAAAAGAGAGTACTACTCCTGCTCTTTTCATCTTTTACCCTTTATACGATATTAGATGATTCAATTATGACGCAGGAGTGTTAAATTTGTATTAGAAAGGGCTCCCCACAAGGAGGAGCGAGAAGAAACTGGCACTCTAAGTATAGTGCGAAAGTGTTAATTTTTGGTAAATTACTTTTGTTCTTGCTGCTCTTTTTGAGCGCACTTGACGAGCTCGACGTTTTTGATACTCTCTAGTCGTCCGATAAGTCGATCGAGCTCGGAGATATTTTTTTGACACTCCTCCTCGAGCTTTTGCTTTTTCTCTTTGACGATCTGAATCTGTCGTTCGATCTCTTCGATAGGAATCTTACAGTTTTTGGCCGCCTCCTCCTCTTTTTGGAGTATCCACTCCGTCATCTTTTTTAGAAACTCTAACATCTTTTCTCCCTTTCTTGTAAGATTAGTTTTGTAAATTCTTCAAAAATATAGGCGCTATCGTGCGGACCCGGACTCGCCTCTGGATGGTGCTGAACACTAAAGATAGGCTCATTCTTATAACGCACACCCTCTATTGTACCATCAAAAAGGTTTTTATGAGTCACCTCGGCGATAGTCTGCACACCTACTGGCACATTGTAGTTGTGGTTTTGGGCCGTGATCTCCACTTTTTTACTACTTTCGTTTCGTACCGGATGGTTGCCTCCATGGTGACCGAATTTGAGCTTGTATGTAGGATAGCCGTGGGCTATAGAGAGGAGCTGATGCCCTAGACAGATCCCAAACATCGGAATTTTGGCCTCTATGAGGCGCTGGATCTTTTGATGGATATCTTCTAAAATGAGCGGATCGCCCGGACCATTGGAGAGAAAGACACCATCCACTTTCCCATTTTTATACTCTTCGATCACCTGTTCCACTTCAAATGTGTGAGGCAATACCTCCACCTCAAGACCCGCTTCTACCAGATGATTGAGGATATTGCGCTTGACTCCAAAATCAAGTACATAGATTTTTGCTTTGGCAGGGGGTGGCTCTTTGTAGCGAAAATTTTTGGCGTCATAGGTGGCACTTGTATGGCGATAGGGCTTTTTGGTGGAGACCGCTTTGATATAGTCGATCTCTTCAATTCTAGGAGCCGCCGCCAAAAGTTTGGCCAACTCATCTTTATCGTCGATCTCGGTAGAGGCGATCATCATACAAGCTCCCTCGTCGCGCACCCGCTTTGTCAAGGCTCTCGTGTCGATATCGCAGACTCCCATCACATCAAACTCTTTTAACATCTCATCCAACGCCTTTTGGGCACGGAAATTGGAGTAGCGCTTTTGGTAGGAGCGCACGATGATCCCTTTTGGCCAGGCTCGCTTGCTCTCCATATCCTCTTCGTTGACCCCCACGTTACCGATCTCTGGCATCGTAAAGGTGACAAATTGCCCAGCATAGCTGGGATCTGTAACAATCTCTTCATAGCCGGTCATCGAGGTATTAAAGACGATCTCCCCCGTTTTAGTCCCCTCGGCTCCAAAGCTTCTGGCCTCCAAAAAAAGACCGTTTTCCAAATAGATCCAGACTCTTTTCATACCATCATCCCTCTTTTGCGAAGCTCATCTTCAAGCAGCTTTTGAAACACGATCTCAAACTCTTCAGTTCCGGGAATCAGCTTACGCTTGTAATGACTGATCTTTTCGAGTACGATGTCTTCAATCTCGTCATAAGATTTGATATAGCCGGTGATCGCATCGTAGATGATATTTTTGACTTTGTTGTCGGGGACGTGGTAGTTGATGAGGTCTTCCTCATAGAGTCTTTTTAGGATCTTATGGGCCATATCGTTGTATTTGTCTTCATAGTCCAAAATCACTCCATACTCGGGAGCCAAGCGTTTTTTTATCATCCAAAAGAGCTGCTTGGCGTCGGCTAAATTGTACTCGATCTCCTCTTCGTTCTCTTCCATCAGCTCTTTGACCCGCTGGTCCAAAGCCGCCTCTTTTTTGAGCTCCTCTTCCAAAACCTCTTGCGCCACCCGCACTACGGGCTCTACACCGCTGGTTAGAGTGACGATCCCGCTTTTTACCAAATCTATCGCAATTTTGTTGGCTACATATGGTGCGTGTGCCACTCTAAGTCTCATCGAGTCTCCTTATTTTCTTATAATCGTATCGGCCCTATCGGGACTAGTAGATACGATACCGATCTTTGTTTGTGTTAAATCCTCAAGTGCTTGGATATAACGCTGAGCCTCTATGGGCAGATCATCCCATCGTTTGATACCCTCTACCTTATCCCAGCCATCGAACTCAACATAGACAGGGGTTACATTTTCCAGATCGCTTGGCACGTAGTCGATCCGCTCTCCCTCATATTCATAGGCAGTCGCTACTTTGATTTTTTCAAAGCCATCAAGGACATCGAGTTTCATAAGAGCCAGCTCGTCGCATCCGTTGAGCCTACAAGCGTACTTGGCGGCCACCGCATCGAACCATCCACAGCGTCTTGGCCGTCCCGTGGTAGTACCAAACTCATGCCCCTGCTCTCTTAAACGATCTCCCAAAGGTCCTAGCTCCTCGGTAGGAAATGGACCATTGCCCACTCTTGTGCAGTAGGCTTTGGCGATCCCTGTAACCTTGCCGATATCTTTGGGAGCCAGCCCAAGCCCCGTACAAGCGCCTGCAGCGATAGTATTGGAGCTGGTGACATAGGGATAGGTGCCATGGTCGATATCGAGCATCGTCCCTTGGGCTCCCTCGAGTAAAATCTTGTGCTCTCCTTGCTCCATATTTTCCCATAAATAGTTGGTAGCATCAACGACAAAAGGGAGCAGTTTTTGCCGATAGAGCTCAAGCTCCGTACGCAGTTCCTCCTCTTTGGGAGGTGTGATACCAAGAGCTTTGAAATAGGCTTCATTTGCCTTAAAATAGTCTATAATCTTGGCC
Source organism: Nitratiruptor sp. (assembly GCA_027036935.1). GTDB lineage: Bacteria > Campylobacterota > Campylobacteria > Campylobacterales > Nitratiruptoraceae > Nitratiruptor. The sequence continues at coordinate 11,641 of JALWCE010000018.1, forward strand.
AAAAGGGTATCGATGTCTCTAAGCTCCCCTATACGATGACCTTGGCGGCTCACTTTGTCGCTATAAGCGGGTCCAATGCCTCGTCCGGTGGTACCTATGGCGTTTTTGCCCCGTAAGCGCTCTTTTGCTCTATCTATCTGCTCGTGATACTTGAAGATCAGATGAGCCTTGTCGCTGATGAGGAGTCTGCCATCAAGATCCTCGAACTGTTCCATCTCTTTGAGCAAAGCCTCGGGACTTACCACTACCCCATTACCGATAATATTAGTGGCTTTTGGGTTGAGAATACCAGAGGGGATCAGGTGCAAAGCGATAGTTTTGCCATCTACTACGATAGTATGGCCCGCGTTATGTCCACCTTGGTAGCGACAGACGATATCATACTGTTGGGCCAAAAGATCGACGATCTTGCCCTTCCCTTCGTCTCCCCACTGGATACCTACAATCAAATCAGCTGCCATCATTCACCTTTTAATCTATTAATCACAAAATCGGTATAGATAGAAAACCCGCTCGCTTTGATGCCGGCGGCTTCATACTCCCCACCCATTGCCAAAGTAGCGTTGTTTTGAAAGAAGCGAAAAAAAAGATCTTGGTAATAACGCATATTAGCATAATACAAAGGCGCTATGACGAGATTGTCGTAATTGACAAAGTCACTGAGCTCCTTGATTTTTACGAGTTCTTGTTCGATCTCTTCTGGTACGACCCCCAAAAGCTCCCCTATTTGGTCGGTGGAGTGTAGATAAAGAAGTTTCTCCATCCATTCTTGCTCGCTCTCCAAGAGCTTATCGATATCCATATGTTTGAGTACCTCTAGGGGTATGCCATACTTTTTGGCCAAGATTTTAGGTATACGGATATTGGATATTTGCAAAGTAGGTTTAAGCCCTATGCGAGAAAAAAATTCCAAGACCAATCGAAGCATCTGGCCAACTTCAGCATTCTCAAGCACCTCCGCACCGATTTGATTATACTCATAGGTGGGGTAGCGGTAAACAGGCTGGATATAGAACCACTTTTTATGCTCCGTGCTTCTGCCAAGCCTATTGGTAATGAGTCGAACTACGTCGATGGTGCTGTCAGCTCGCAAAGAGAGTCGTCTGTTCTGCTCGTCATGTAGAGTGATAAGCTCTTTTTCATCTTCTAGATAGTAATGCTGATGATAAGAAAAGAGCGGCGTATCGATCTCTTCAAATCCTTCCTTGTATAAAAGATCACTAGCAAGTCGCTCGATATTACGTTTGAGTTTGGCGCTTTGGCCAAAGTAGAGCCTCGCTCCTTTTGGTATCTCGTGATCGTAGATCATCTCACTCCTCGAAGTAGTAGATGTTATTGAAGACTCTATTGGCTTCGCCCCGATACTCGATACGTCCAAGATCGCTCAGAGCCTTTTCTATGGAGTCCACCACCCACGCCACCTCATAGGGCTCGATAAGTCCCATATGGTTGATACGGATGAGCTTGCCTTTGAGATGATCTTGGCCACCGGCCACTTGGACACCATAGCGATTTTTGAGAATCTTTCTAATATCCTCGGCATCCTCGTCGTAGACAGCCGTCATGGCATTGGCCGGCTTTTCTGGGTAGAGCTGCAGTCCCAATCTCTCCAAAGCCACTCTTGTGGCAGTGGCTCTGCGGTCGGTCTGATCGTATATCTCATCCATCCCAATCTCTTTGAGCAAAATAGTCAACACTTCTCTAAGACCGATGATGAGCGTAGTGGCCGCCGTGTAGGCGGTAGTCCCTTCTCTTTGCTTTTTGAGCTCCGCAGCCATATTAAAATAAAAACCAACGCCATCACCAATCTGAGCTAAAGCGTGGCTGCTTAGACCCACCATCGCAAGACCTGGAGGCAGCATTAAAGCCTTTTGACTCCCCGTAATGAGCGCATCGATATGGGTCGTATCGATAGGCTCTACTCCTACAGCGGTAATCCCGTCAGCTACGACAGTGATATCTGGATCGATCGCCTTGATCGCTTGGGCGATATCTTCCACAGGATGGCGAAGACCTCCAGAACTCTCACAGATCTGGATAAAAAATGCGTCGATATCTGGATTTTGACGAATCGCCTCGATCACATCGTCTTTCTTGGCCGCCGTATCCCAATCATATTTGAGCTCTACTACTTCTTTGTCAAAAGCTTTGGCGATCTTGACGAAACGTTCACCAAATTTTCCGGCATTGACTATAAGGGCTTTACTTTTACACAAATTGGTTACGCACGCTTCCATCGCACCGGTGCCTGTAGAAGCAAAAATAACCGCATCTTTCATATCCAAAAGCTCGATGAGCATGGAGCGAGTCTCTTTGAAAATTTTGGTAAATTCTGGAGTTCTATGATGGATAGTAGGAGCAGCCATCACTTGCCTGATTCGCTCGGGCACTGGAGTGGGTCCGGGTGTAAAAAGCAGCATCGTTAAGCCTTTTTCATATGGAATTGAAACGCCCAAAAATGTTTTTTGGACATAATTAGAGGGAGTATAACAAAAGAAGGTTTAAAAGAAGTATAAAAGGGGCAAGCCCCTAAAAAGGGCTTACTTGACCTGGATTTTTTTAGCGTTTTGATGTTGCTCTACTTTTGGGATAGTAATGTAGAGTACTCCATCTTCTACTTTGGCTTCTATTCTCTCAGGGTCAGCATCCGCTGGGAGAGTAAAGCGTCGCTCAAATTTTCCAAAGAAGCTCTCTACACGCTTATAGCCTTTGTCCTCTTCCTCTTTTTTGAATTTTCGCTCACCACTAACGATGAGGATATTGTCTTTGACTTCTACATTGATATCCTCTTTTTTCACACCTGGCAGGTCTATTTCGATATAGTAGGCTTTCTCATCCTCTTTTTCGTTGACCGCTGGCATCCAGATCGCCTCTTTGGGCATTCGATCTGCAGGGATCACATTTTTTTCCATCTCGAGCATAGATGCGATTTTCTTTTCGATATCTCTTAGTTCTCGGAATGGATCTATCATCATTGGTACCATGCTGCACCTCCTTCTTGATTTTTTGAAATTATATCATTTTAGTCGAGTATTGTCAAGTTTATATACTTCGGACTATCAATTTTATTATCTCAATAATTATCTATTTTTCTGCCTATTTTTTTATAAAGCTCATAGTAGTAACGAACAAACTTTTCCACTTCTTCCTCTTTTGGATAGAAGTTATCCTCTTTTTTTTTGATAAATCGTTCCAAAAAAAGTTTTGGATTCTCTTTTTTTAGATAAACTCTGGCCAACTCCTCATAAGTCACCATATACCATCTTTTAAGCCTCTCAAAAGCCTCTAGCCCCATATCCACCCGTAGTCGCCCCTCAAATCGCAGCACGCCGCTTTCAAAAAGCCCTTGCAGATGCAAAAGCCCCTCCACATAGTAGGGCAGCACCTCCGGCACCTCCATCCAGCCAATGAGCGAAACGGAGCGCTGGATATGATCGAGCAGTAGCTCTTCGCTGAGCCTTGGTGCCTCGTACATGAAGTAAGCTACCAGCCCTCCTGTAGTGGCTTTGAACTCTTCGGCCAGCTTGAACATCCCAGAAGCGTTCATCCTGGCCTCCGAGCTCTCCTCCATCCACAATATGTGGCCATATTCGTGACCGATGGTGGTGATAT
>JALWCE010000019.1:0-1186 GCA_027036935.1 Nitratiruptor sp.
AGATCATGAGTGGCAAAGAACTCGAAGAACTCCTCAAAAAATATCGCCTCAAGGTAATGGGTACCACAGGAGTGCTCTATCTCATCACCCTTTTACCACTTGCCGGTACGCTGCTGCAGGTCTACTTCGTCAGTGTGATGGCGCATCTCTTTTTTAGGCTCAAGGCTTTACGATAGCCGCCTCTCCCACTCCAAAGCCGTCTTGCATATAAGCTCCAGATCATCGTAGCGGGGCTGCCATTTGGTGGAGCTTCTCAGCTTGGAGCTATCGGCTATAAGTATCGCCGGATCACCCGCTCTTTGTGGAGCTATTTGGGTTTTGAAGTCGTTGCCACTTACTTTTCGCATCGTATCGATCACCTCTTTGACGCTATAGCCTCGTCCATACCCCACATTGAAGATGTCGCTCCCATACTCCTCCAGATAGTCCAACGCCTCGATATGGGCCAGCGCCAAGTCATCTACATGGATATAGTCTCGGATACAGGTCCCATCTGGCGTTGGATAGTCATCGCCAAAGATATACATCTTCTCTCTTTTGCCAAGAGCCGTCTGGGCCGCTACCTTGATGAGGTGGGTAGCGTCCTTGGTCGATTGGCCAATAGTCCCATCTACGTCGGCACCGGCTACGTTGAAGTAGCGAAGAGCCACATATTTGAACCCTGGATAGGCCTTGGCCGTATCTTTGAGGACCTGTTCACTCATGAGTTTGCTATGTCCATAAGGATTGATAGGAGCGGTGGGAGCCTCTTCGCTGATACCGGTAGAAGGAATAGAGTCTGGCTCTCCATAGACTGCGGCGGTGGAGGAGAAGATAAATTTCTTCACGCCACTCTCCACGCTTGCTTTGATAAGATTGGCCGTATTGGCTGTGTTGTTAAGATAGTATTTAAGAGGGTTTTCTACCGATTCCGGTACTACGAGGGCCGCTGCGAAATGGATTACCTCGTCAAACCGCTCTTTTTGCATCAGCTCATCCACCTTTTCCCAATCGCCAAGATCCATCTGTATGAAGCGAAAATCACCCCAGTGATCTTGCAGCCTCTGTATGGCCTCCATAAATCCTGTGGAGAGATTATCCACTACCGTAATATCGTACCCACCCTTTTTGAGCAGCTCTTTTATCACATGGCTGCCGATATAGCCAGCTCCTCCGGTAATGAGAATTTTTTGCACACTCTTCCTTT
>JALWCE010000019.1:1196-4802 GCA_027036935.1 Nitratiruptor sp.
CGCTTTTGTAATAAAATCTCCCTCTTCGTCGCAAATCAAAGAAACATCGGGTTTTAGCACAGTATCTTCTTCCACTATCCAATCCTCTTCCAACACCACAAGACAGTTTTCACACTCTTTATGCATATCTATTTGCTTAGCGATATTAAACGCAATTGCTTGATGACTAATAACAGGACTTGGCGCCATCGCTACAGGCTGTCCGTAAATGAGCTCCCACTTTCCTTCCCAGAGTTTATAATCTTCATATGTGTAGTATTCAATCGCGCACATTTTTTAGCCTTTAAAGCTTTTATATTATATTTTTTTAAATGCTCTTTTAAAATCTAAACGAACTTCACAAGGAATATCGTTAAATTCGTATATTTCATCAAAAAAATCTCCCTCTTTTTCAAATCTATTGCCTTGAAGTTTATAAATCTTTGCTTTTTTATCTTCTGGATAGACTAAGATATAATACTGCACTTTTTCCTCTTCATACAATGAAAATTTCACTTTTTCATCTCTTTTTACTGTACTCTTTGATACTATTTCTACAACAATTTCTGGTGCTTTGGAAATATACTTTTCATTTTTATTACCACACACTACCACCACATCTGGTCGGACAACTGTATCATCCGAAATTTTCCAATCCTCTTCTACCAACACATTACACTCTTTGCACTCTTCCAATTGTATATAAAAAAGTGTGGCAATTGCAACCATTACAGTTTGATGGCTAATCACAGGTGCAGGGGCCATCGCTACAGGCTGTCCGTAAATGAGCTCCCACTTTCCTTCCCAGAGTTTATAATCTTCATATGTATAGTATTCGATCGCACACATCTTTTAGCCTTTTATCGTTTTTATCAGATACCAAAAATCTTTTTTCAAAGACCAGTTTTTTATATACTCTTTATTGATCCTCACTTTATCTGGCCAGATCACATTGTCGTTGTACTCTTTGGGATTTTCCACTTTGGCCAAAATCTCCTCTTCATTTTTGTATTTTAGCGAAGCTGGACCTGTAATACCAGGCTTGACAGAGAGGATGATGCGATCTTCGCCCTCCAGCCTGTCGGCATAACCTGGTACATCGGGTCTGGGCCCCACAAAACTCATATCCCCTTTGAGGATGTTAAAAAGTTGTGGAAGCTCGTCAATTTTGTAGCGACGAAAGAGCCGCCCGCTTTTGGTGATACGCCTATCCTTAGCTGTTGTAACGGTGGAGCCCGGCTGGTGGGGATACATAGTTTTGATTTTGTAGATCCAAAAGGGCTTGCCCCCCTCGCCTATGCGCTTTTGGATAAAGAGTCCATTGCTTTTGGTTTCGATGGAGGCGATGATCCAAGCGATGAGGATGATCGGCCAGGTCAGCACCAAGCCGATCGTAGCCAATGTTACATCAAAGAGGCGTTTGATCCTTTTTTGTTTAGGACTCATTTGATCTTGTAGATCTTCATCCAAGGACTCATAATCACCGGCTCAAAGAGCTTAAGGTCGTAGCGGTCGAAAAAGTACATCTGGAAAAAAGTAGACTTGAAATAGTACTCATCCACTATAAGTCCCTCGGCAAAACTCTCATCGACAATCACATTCAAACCACCATTTCTTACATGTTGCTCTTTGAAGTGGCTCTTGCCATTTGCATCCATACCTACTATGTAAAAATTTTTAATAGGAATTTCTCTATTGCCAATTAAAATAGTCGCCCTTTTTAAATCTATGGCCAACTGACCAATAAAAAGTTTATCTCCCCGTTTAGCAATACGATTTTTATAAAAGAAATGACGAGTATCTACTTGACCACTATTAAGATCTCGCTGGGAAAAATAGGCCACTGTGGGAAAAATATCAAACATTCTATGAGGTAGGAGCAAATATATCTCTCTTTTTGGATCTGGTGCTTTATACTCCTTACTACCAACTCTCGCCAAAAATTTCTCTACATCAATGGGCTTACCATCTTTGATAAAAAGCTGAGGGGCTACGCTACGGTTGGTGTCGGTATAGACCTTGATGGAGAGTTTACTGAGGTTTGCGGCCAATCGTTGATTAGGGGTAGTAAGGATTTTTGAGACCAAAAAGTTGTCTTCATTGTGTTTACCGCCATCAATCAATGTATTGACATCGCCGTAGTACCAGATCGGATAGCCATAGTCCCACCAAGTGATAGCATAATCTTTGGGCTGGCTTTTTTTATTGAGTCGATCCAAAAGCGCCACTTCGCTTTTGTAAAAGGTAGTAGGCGTAAGATATGGGTAGCTTTTGAGAGGATAGAAGCTTTTGATGCTATCAAGCCACGCCACCTTTTGGCAGCATCCCGTAATATGGGTGATATTGGGCGCGAGGATAAAAAGCGTGCCCAAAGTCGCAAGAGCAAGGCGAAGTTTTTGGGAGTCGAACTTTTCAGATAGCCAAATGAAAAAATAGACGGCACTCAAAGCCGCAATTGGCACGGCATAGACGGTAAACCTAAGCCCTCCCCAATAAGCAAAAAATCCAATCCCCCACAACGGCAAAGCGATGATAAACTCTTTTTGGCGCATAACCAAAAGAATATATCCGGCCACGGCGATCACCAAGCCCAAGAGGCTTCCTATTATCCTGTTGGCAACCACCTCAAAAGGGATCTTACCAGCCTCCCTGACCGTTTCATTGACGTTAAGAAAGTGCAGCCCCCCTACATTTTCGCTGCTTGTGGTATAGGAGAAGACTTTGTGCAAAATGATGCCAAAGACATTGCCCAGCAACAAAAAGGCCAAAAAACTCACACTAGCGGCTATTTGGAGCTTTTTGAGCTCGGTTTCATATTTTTCAAGTAGATACCACAAAATCACCACCAAAAAGAGCTTGACGACCCAAAAAATCGGCATAAGAGCAAATGAAAAAAGAATAATCGCTTGATATGTAAATTTTCCCCTTCTATGAAACATCACAAGATACAAAAACATCATAATCCCCATCGCATAGACGATGGAGAGCCCTTGATCGTAGAGCCAAGGATAGAGGATGACGGTCAGCGAAGCGGCTAAAAGATAATTAAGAGAGCGATACCTCACCGATGCGAGTAAAAAGTAGAGGATGAACATGGGCAGCATAGCACTAAACATATCGGTATCGTAGTATCCGGCCAAAGTCCTGTTGTAGTAGCTCCAGCCAATCCCTGCTATCAATGCCGACAAAAATCCCCAAAGCAGATTGCCATACAACCGCCCTATCAAAATAACTGGGATCACAACTAGGGAGCTAATCACAGGCGGCAGATAGAGCATCGCCGTATCCAAAGAGATGGGCAAAAGCTTTACCACATATGCAGTAATAACAGCAGTCCCATAGCGCCATATACTTTCTAGTCTTGGATTGTCCAGATGCATATGATAGAGTATTTTTTGGGCTCCACTCCCAAAAAAATAGCCATCTACGTTGTTGATCATCAGCTGGCCATTCCAGAAGAATTCCGGATTGTGACTGGCCCAAGAGATCCAGTGCAGATGGAGATAGTATGAAAAGAGATAGGCTACAACGATTGCAAAGAGAGTTAGAGCTGTACTATGTGATTTATCCATTGTTTCCTCGTATAATTTTTTTAAATACATCGATCAGACCGACCAAACTTCCTAC
>JALWCE010000020.1 GCA_027036935.1 Nitratiruptor sp.
CCATAGCCGATCAGCCGATATGGGGAAAAAAAAGCGCCTGAGGTATGCAAAAAGTGCTTGAGGGCTCCGCCCTTTTTTACTCGCTCTTTTTCTCTTTCAAAAAGCTCTTTGACCTCTTGTAGCGGCTTTGCCTCTTCATAGAGCCCAAAGCGATCCTCTATCTGATCGATCGTATCGGGTCCTGGCGTGGCCGTAGTTTTTTGTACCACTTTTTTGTAGCCATGAAAAGAGCCCATGACAATGAGCAAAGATGAGATGAAAGCCAGCTGGGTATTGAGTAAAAAGTATGGCGAGTGGATAACAAAAGAGAGGGCTATGACGCCCAGATCCAAAAGGATGAGAATTACCCAAAAACTTCTCATTTGTCTTCGTAGTAATTTTTATATCGTGGATCTTTGGCCAATTCCTCAAACTCCCTTTTTTGCTTCTGATAGGCCTTGTAGACATTGAGGATGGCAGCCGCCACGCCGATGAAAACACCTATCCACAAGAGCCACCCTTGGCCAAAAAGATTTTTGAGCCAGTAGCCAAGCCCAACCCCAATAAGAATGGCTACGACGATGGAGATACCAAGGGAGAGGGCTTCGGCCCCCTCGATGATTTTTCTATATTTTGGCTGGCTCATATGATCTTCTTTAATCCCTCGTCTATATGCTCGAGAGTTTCGTCGATGAGTTTGTCCTCCAGTGGCGTACAGATGAAGCCGGTCTCGAACTGACTGCAGGCAAAGTAGACGCCTCGCTTGATCATCTCTTGATGGAACTTGGCAAAAAGCTCTAGATCGCTTTTTTGCGCGTCATCGAAATTTTTGACGGGCCGGTCGTTGAAGAAAAAGCCAAACATACTCCCTCTTACCTCCGTTTGCAAGGGCACGCCTCTGGCATCGGCAATCTTTTGAAAGCCGCCCACCAATCCTTTAGCCCGAAGCTCCAAAATTTTGTAGATGGAGGGATCTTTTTTAAGCCGACGCACTACGCTTAGCCCCGCCGCCATCGCCACGGGGTTGCCGCTCAGCGTCCCCGCTTGATAGACTGGACCTTCTGGACTTAAATGGGCCATGATATCGGCTCTTCCTCCAAAAGCACCTACTGGCATACCGCCGCCTATGACTTTGCCCAAAGTGGTAAGATCGGGACGTACGGAGGTGATCCCTTGGGCACCTTTGAGGCTGGCTCGAAAGCCGCTCATCACCTCATCAAAAATCAAAAGCGTCCCATGCTCGTCGCAAAGAGCTCGAAGCTGCTGCAAAAACTCCTCATCCGCGGGTACCAATCCCATATTCCCGGCGATCGGCTCGATGATGACGCAAGCGATATCACTGCTCGCTTCAAAACAGCGCTTGAGACTCTCTATATCGTTGTAGCGAGCCAAAAGGGTATGCTTGGTAAAGTCCTCGGGTACGCCCGGACTGCTAGGATGGCCAAAAGTAGCGGCACCGCTGCCAGCACTGACTAGCAGGCTGTCGCTGTGGCCGTGGTAGCACCCCTCGAACTTGACGATATCATCTCTACCAGTGAAGCCTCGAGCCAGCCTGATGGCGCTCATCACCGCTTCAGTCCCGCTGTTGACGAAGCGGATCTTGTCGATAGAGTCGAAAAGCTCCACGATCTCTTTGGCTAGCTCGGTCTCAAGCAGTGTGGGCGCGCCAAAGCTCAGCCCCTTTTTTGCCTGCTCGCACACAACCTCTAATGTTTGGGGGTCTGCATGGCCAAAGATGAGAGGTCCCCAGCTTTGCACATAATCGATATAACGATTGCCATCGATATCGTACAAAAAGGCTCCCTCACCACGCTCGATAAAAGGAGGCACACCCCCTACGCTTTTGAAAGCTCGCACGGGCGAGTCCACCCCTCCGGGAATATAATGCAAGGCCTCTTCATATGCCGCTTTGCTCTTTTCTAGCATACTCAATCCTTTTTTTGCAAAATTTTATCCAAAGCTAGCTAAAAAGAGCTATAATTTGGCTATGAATAGGCTTGTGCTCTCTTTTTTTATCACTTTGGCTCTTTATATCTTGCTACTTTGGGCCCTTTGGTTCGATGCCCGTCACACTACGCTTCCGCCCCACCATGCCAAATACAACATCCAAGGCCTCAAGATTTTAAAACCGACTCCCAAACCATCCCCCATCCTCACCCGTCACCCTAAAACCCATAGTACAAATCCCCATCCAAAACCTATCAAAAAGCAAAAGAAGCCTAAAAATAAACCAAAACCATCCCATAAACACAAGCATCCCAAAAAGATACTAAAGAAATTGGCCAAGACAAAACATAAAAAATACAAAAAGCGGATCCAAAAAGAGCACAATCAGACTATGCCCTCTTTGCAAGCTCTTTTTGCCAAAACTACTCCCCAAAAGGCCAAAACCGGCCTATCCAAACTTCCACCGCAGCTGCGAAAACTCTATAAAGATGACTTTTCCACTTTTACCAAAGAGCAAAAAAAGTTTTTGCAAAACAATCTAAGCAAGATCGCCGCGATTACCCAAAAGTATCTCTACTTGCGAGGCTACCCCTATATCGCTATCAAAACTCGTCAAGAGGGCACCAACGCCGTGGAGTTTTTACTCCATCCAAATGGGGATATCAGCCAATTGCGGCTACTCACATCCAGCGGATACGAAATGCTGGACAAAAACAGTATCGAAACGATTAAAACAGCATTTAAAGATTACCCTCGTCCCAAAAGCACCACCAAAATTAAAATTTATATCCGATACTCCATCATCTACTGATTACATTCGACCTCTACATGCTCTTGTGGTTGAGCAAAATAGTAGCCTTGAACATAATCGACTCCAAGCTCCTTAACCTTTTCGTAAATCTCAGCAGAACTCACAAACTCAGCCACAGTAGCTATCTTCTTCTTTTTGGCCAAATTAACGATGGTAGAGATAATGAGCTCGGAATTCTCGTCTGTAGAGACATTCTTGACCAAAGAGCCGTCTATTTTGATATAGTCAATAGGGAGCTTTAAAATATGCTCAAAATTGGAATATCCCGTACCAAAATCATCAATAGCTATTTGACAACCGATATTTTTCATCTCCGCAACAAAATCATGCACCAACGAGTAGTTCTCTATCCCCTCAGACTCCACAATCTCTAAAATCAATTGATTGGCCACTTGATATTTATCAATACTCTCTTTGAGAGTTTGGACGATCTCCTTGTTCATAATATCGAGGATAGAGAGGTTGATAGAGAAGCTGCAGTTGCTATGTTGAAAATATTGGCAGCTCTTTACAATCATAATCTGGGTAAGTTTGGGATAGTAGCGAGACTTTTTTGCAATTTCTAAAAATTCATAAGGAGTGTGGATCTGTCCCTCATCCCCTTTGATGCGCATCAAACACTCATACCCTTTTGGCTTTTTGGTCTTGGCGTTGATGATCGCTTGAAAAAAAGGCACTACTCTTTCTAAATCGATCGATTTTTTCAGCCTTTTGATCCATTCGATATTTTTTTGATACTGACGCTCCACCGATTTATCGCTCTCTTGATATATCTCATAGCTCTTTTTATACTGCTTGGCCTTTTTTAAAGCAATATCAGCCTTTTCCAAAGCCCCCTCTTTCCCAATACAAGCACCCATCGTCACATGTAAGGAGAGCTCTTTGTCCCCGTGAAAAAAGGTCATATTTTCTATTTTATTGGCTAAAAGCCCCAAAAACTGCTCAATATCGCTTTTTGTCATCTTCCTATTAAAGAGCATCGCAAACTCGTCTCCGGAAAATCTGTAAAATTTAGGATAATTGGTACTGATGAGATTTGTGATATTTTGAGCAAAACTAGCTAGTATCTTGTCGCCCGTCTTATGTCCAAAGAGGTCGTTGAGCTCTTTAAAATCATCAATATTGATGATAATAAGAGTAGCATCTTGCAAAGACTCTAAATCCTCTTGGAGACGAAATCTGTTTGGTAATCCCGTCAAAGAGTCCATATAGAGCCGCTTTTTGAGCTCTTGGGTCTTTTGCTGTACTTTTTCTTCTAAAATTTTATTCATATTTTCCTGTTTTAGGGCATAGCTTTTAATCTTTTGCTGCATCTTTTCTAATGTCCGAGATATCCTCCCTATCTCGTCCTCTCTATCGGAAAACTCAAAAGAGAAGGTCTTTTTAGGGGTATAGTTGCTCAGTTGCAACACTATTTGTTTCAAAGGCGAGAGGAGCTGCTCCAAATAGATACTAAAAAGGATCAATAGTACGGCGATCCCAAACAAAAATATCCATAAAAGTTTGCTATACTTGTTGACTAACCTCTTAAAATGGGCATAGGAGTAGATCACGTGCATCCGCCCGATACTCTCATTGGAATTGGGACGCTTGATGGTTCGTGTCATAATAAAATACTCGCTCTTGCCGATATCTTTTTTAAGGTAACTGCTTACCACCTTTCCATCGTTAACTATGGTGATACCAAGAATATTTTCATTATTTTTAGTTACTTCTTTGATCACTTTATTTACATTAGAGGTCATACCCAAATAGAGATTCATAGCAATGGTGGGGAGGATTGTGTTAACTATAACTTCAGCTTTTTCTTTTTCCATCTGTTTAAAAGCCTCTTTTCCCGCCTCCTCGAAAGTATAAAAAACTCCGACAATAAGAGTCGTCCCCACGATAAAAAAGTAAAAGAGTATGCGAGAGCTTAACGATCTTTTCAAATTTAGCATATTCACGGCTCTATAAATCGAGATATTTGATAGAGTTGGGGCAAAAATTCAAAATCGCCACGTAACAAGACCTTTTTGTTGATATAGATCGCCACCTCCTTCTCAATTGCCACATTGCATAAAAATCCAAATAAAAGATCTTTTTTTTCATAGGTAAAGGAGTAGATATCTCTTTTATTTGCGATTTTTTTGGCTACTTTTTTCAAGATATCCCCCTTGGCTTTAAGTACATAAATAGCATCAGCTTCGCTTCTTTTATCGGCTAAAAAAGTGGAAAAATTTACGATCTTTGAGCAAAAACGATACCCTCCCATCCCCCTACCATAGAGTCTATCAAGCTGTTTTTTAAGATATTTGGCATACAAACGATCAATCGCCGTAACCAAAATATAAAAATCGATGCGCTTGTCTTTTATATGGGAAGAGAGCTTTTTATCCATAAGCATCAATTTGGGATAAAGAGAAGATTGGGTACGCAAAAGAAGCTTATTGTACTCGTATGCCCTAGCAAGATAGGCTACCAAGATAAAAAGTACAATTTTTCTCATCACAACTCCCAAACCAAAGAGAAGATAAAGCTCCTCCCTCTCATCGCCACATAATCTTCTATATAGGTATAAGGAGGGGAGGGATATTTGATCCTCACATCAAAAATATTTTTAGCGCCCAAACCAAAACGAAGAGTATTGCTTGGGGCATACAGAAGTCCAAAATCGCATTGGCTATAGCTTTTTAAGGGCTCCCTCGCATCAAAATCGAAACGGCGCTTTTTCCCCACATAACGGGCCAAAAAACTTACGCTCAAATTTGGAGTGAGTTGACGAAGTAGATACCCCTTAAGCATATGTCGAGCTATATTAGCCAGATGATCACCATGAGCGTTCTTACCCTCTACGAAAGAGTAGTTGGCATAGAGTTTAGTATATGCGTCTAGCATCTTAGAGAGCTCGAGCTCAAAACCATAAAGCTTTTGCTCTTGCTTGTTAAAATATTTATGCTTAAGATTGATATTGTCTATAAGATCTTTGTTGCGCAAGAAAAATAGGGAGGCTTGTAAAAATTCATCTGTACTCAAACGATGGATAAAGCTTGCTTCCAAAGCGTGCACCCGCTCGGGACGAAGATTTGGATTGCCCACTTTTGTGATATTATTCATCGTAAAAAGTTCCTGCCATGAGGGATCCCTTTGGGATTTGGCATAAGAGGCTTTGGCAATGTTCTCAGCATCTATTTGATAAATCAAAGAGAGTCTGGGATTAAAAATATAGTCGCTTTGGGAATTTCTTTCTATATTGAAACCATAGTATAAGGAGAGATTTGGACTATATTCAAAAGTATCGCTAAAAAAATAGATCAAAAAGAGGCGTTTGGCTTTTGGATTAAGAAAAGGAAAGCTTTGCGAGTAGTTTACTAGCGTATCGCTGCTCCCGCTTTTATCGGTGGTAATGGTAGTGACGCTATAGGTCTTTTCCTTAGAGATTCTTGAGCCTAATGTTAACGTATGCCTTTGCCATCCTTTATAGCGTATGTGCAGTTTAGCGTATACGCTTCGCTGTCTTGCTTGGAAAAAACCATAGAGCCCCTTTGGGTACAGCGCCAATTGACTTGGATCAAAAGGATTGGGCACCACAAGACCTGCTGGAGCGTAGTGGGTATCCATCGTCAAAGCGTCGTAGTGTATACCGCTTTGGAGGGCAAAACTCCATCCATTTATCAAATCTTTTTGATAACTCGCCTCCAAATAGCGATTTGGCATCAAAGAGTAGTCTTTTTTGGGCGGTAGCAAGAAACTCACGCCAAATCCCATGCCGTGCTTGTACTGATTGTCTCTGGCTTGCAGTTTAAAGCCATCTAGACTCAAAGTCATGGCTAGCGAATAGTTCTTGAGCCATAAAGGTGCCGTGCCAGATTTGGCTAGATGCTTGTTGACCTTTCCCAAATAGCCGGTGTAGAGCATATCTGGTCCGGAGTAGACACTCTTGTCATCTTGCTGATAATAAAATTCCGTATAAACTCTTAATTTGCCAAAATGGTGGTTGGTATAAAATCCTCCTCCCCGGTAGAGCTGCGAATCCCTTTTTAAAAAGAGCTTGCCACAGGCAAACTCGCCAAAGTTTTCGGCATATGTGATCACGTAAATCGATCCGGCATAAGCGTTTATCCCCTCGCTTTTGCTACCAGGTCCTCGTACCACTTCGATACGTTTGATTAGCTCTATGGGCATACGCATATACTGGGTATAGTGGTCTCCAAACACATTGTTGACCAGTACACCGTCGATAAAGAGCTTGGTTTGGCCAAAAGCGATGGGATTAGAACCCCTAAAAACCGGATAGGCAATCCCCATATTGTCCGCATAGATATCAAGTCCCGGCACGAGCCATAAAGCCTCTTGAAGCGTCTGGACACCTAGCTTCTCTAGCTCATACCCTTTATAGACAGAAAGAATATGGGGCTGGAAAAATTCATTCTCTTTGGAAAGGTCGGCTATGTGCGAAAAGGTTTGAAGGTCTTGTTTAAAACTCTCACCCCAAGAAGCAGCAAAAAGCGGTATGCTCATTGCAGTAGTGATTGCAATCCTTTTAACCATCGCACTCTCTTTTTATATTTTTCCAAAAGCGTAGGATTATCCCGCTCCAATCTTGCAATACTAAGCAAACAAGGGTATCTAGGCGAGCCGTAGCCCTCTTGTAAAGGACCAATAATATCGTAGCGTACGCCCAACATCTTGACCAAACGGATAAAAGGCTTCTCCATAGCCGAATAGCAGTACTCTATCCCCAAATCTTTAACTACCGGATAGATTTTTTCTATGACAAAATGAGAAAGAATATACCTACTATCGTGCATATTGCGGTGCTTCTTGGCAATAAAAACCCGAGAAATTTCACTCAGTTTATCCCTTTTATACGTATCAAGAAGCTTCTTAAGATCTGGATAGATTTGTAAATGTTTTGGCGTAGGGTACCCTAAAGGGGAGTGATGGATCAGTCTCGTGGTAGCTACGATGGTACAATCTTCATCCAAAGCGACAAAATGGGTGGCATACTGATCGTACTCATCTATCTCTTTTTTATCGGGATATCGCTTCTTGTCAAAAAATCCAAGCTCCTCGCAGAGGATCTCATAACGAAACCGGTATATTCGCTCGAGCATATTCTCATCTACCACCTCAAAAAAATAGAACATCTTATTTCTTCAAGATATTCAAAGCGTCTTTATAGATAGGCTCATCGATAAATCCATATTTTTCATCCACAAATCCGCTTACCCCTTGCTTTTGCATCTTTTCAAACCGCTCTTTTATATACAAAGCCTTTTGTCTATTCCACGAAAAGATTCGATTGACTATCCGTACTTGATCTGGGGTAATGCAGGCTTTAGCCCCGTATCCCATCGCCTTTTCATATCGACACCACTCCTCAAACTCCTCTAGGTCTTGATACTTTTGGTATACAAAAGAGATAGGATGAAGTTTTACGCTCTTAGAGCTTATCAAAAATTTGGCCAAAATGTGATCGATGGTAGGATTTTGCAAACGTAACGTACTTTGGGGGATATCAAGATCGGCCAACAGATCCAGTATACCTAAATAGAGTGTCGTCACTCGCTCATCTATCTTAAAATCTTTAAAATTTCTCCACGCCTCCTTAGTCTCTACCGAAATATGCAGATCAATAGGCTCCTTGAGCACTCCAAGAGCTTCTTGCACATCGGCTCTAGTATCAACTTTTGGGATTCTAATGGCATCTGGCATATAAGGATTTAAAAACTCTATCTCCTCCTTGCCCCCCTCATCCAAAGGATTGATCCGCACCACCAACATAGGGACATCGGGAGGAGCGTGCTGAATAAAAAGAGCGGCTGCAAGGAGCGCCACTTTTTTATATTTTGGCGCCACCCCGTCCTCAAGATTGATAATCGCCGCATCACACTCTAGCTCATCGAGTTTGTTTAGATGCTTGGCCTTATGGGCAGAGACCATCAAAGCCGAACGGATCGCCACTTTTTTAAGAACTCTTGGCTTTGGTAAGAGTCGAGCAAGAAAATACTCCTCATCCAAATTCTCTATCGCCTCTTGAATTTCTCCCATCTTTTGTAGATCAAAGATCATCGTTTCAAACTTTTATGCTTGGAGCTTTTGAGATAGAAGTACAATGTTTTTATCTCTTGGAGGGTTAAAAAGTAGTGGGGCATCAAGCGGTGCTTGCCATTTGTGAGAGCTTCATAAAATTTTTTAAAAGAGAGGTTTGTGATGTTTGGCGCTTTGATGATAATGGTGCGGTTGCTCTCTTTGTATCTGCCAAGTACCTCTCCTTGCCCATACTCGCCGTGACACTTATGACATCCTATCCCTCTAGGATTGTGATAGAGCATCTTCGCATACTCCTCCTTGGTAATAAAAGAGTCTTCCCCATAGCCCAAAACGACAAAAAAGATTAAACTGATCAGACGCATTCGCTCCCTTAAACCAAATCACAATATAGTTTTGATATCATATCGAAAATTTTATGAAAATCCCCAAAAAGAGGCGTTTATGCAGATTCTTGACGGAAAAAAACTCTCCCAAAAGATCAAATCACAAATCAAATCCCAAACCAAAGAGCTTAAAGAAAAGCACAATATCGTCCCGGGTCTCGCGGTGGTACTCGTAGGCGACGATCCGGCGAGCCTCACCTATGTGAAGATGAAAGAAAAAGCTTGTAAAGAGGTAGGCTTTTACTCCATCGTTCACCATATGCCCCAATCTATCTCCCAACAAGAGATCGAAGAGACGATCAAGATGATGAACCAAAACCCCAACATCGACGGCATCTTGGTCCAGCTCCCCCTGCCTTCTCATATCGATACCACCAAGATCTTAGAGCTTATCGATCCAACTAAAGATGTGGACGGCTTTCACCCGTACAACTTCGGACGATTGATGCAAGGACTCGATACTTTTGCCCCTTGTACGCCTCTAGGAGTGATGGAGCTGCTCAAAGAGTACGGGATCGATCCAAAGGGGATGGATGTGTGCGTCGTGGGTGCCAGCAATATCGTAGGCAAACCGATGGCCGCCCTCTTACTCAACGCCAACGCCACTGTAGATATTTGCCATATTTACACAAAAGACCTACAATCTCATACAAAAAAGGCGGATATGGTGGTCGTAGGCGTGGGCAAACCAAACCTCATCACCGCAGACATGGTCAAAGATGGAGTGATTCTCATCGATATAGGCATCAACAGGCTCCCAGACGGCAAGCTTGTGGGTGACGCCGATTTTGAAGCTATCAGCCAAAAAGCCTCCTACATCACGCCAGTCCCCGGAGGTGTAGGGCCTATGACCATAGCGATGCTGCTGGCCAACACTATCAAAGCCGCCCGACAAAGGATAGGTAGTTGAAAGAAAAACTCAAAAAATTTTATCACTGGTCCAACACCTGGACCGGTACCATCGTCATTGTCCTTCTTGTCATATTCTTTATCGCTCAGGCTTTCGTCATCCCTAGTGGAAGCATGAAAAATACGCTCCTCATCGGCGACCACCTCTTTGTCAAAAAGTTCGCCTACGGCATCCCCACACCTCATATCCCGTGGCTTGAGATTCCTGTACTGCCAGATTTTGACGGGGACGGGCATCTTATCTCAGGGCCTAGACCAAAACGGGGCGATATCGTCATCTTTCGCTATCCAGTCAATCCAAAGATCCACTATGTCAAACGTTGCGTAGCTGTAGGCGGGGATATGCTCTTTGTGCACAACAAACATCTCTATCTCCACCCCCACGAAGGAGGGCAATATATCAAAACCCACTATCCAGCAGATCGTATCGTCAAGATCGCAGGATTTTTGTGGGTAGTAGATCCGTATATGCTCAAGCACCCGGGTATCCATCACGATCCAAATATCGTCGACGACGGCAGATATCCCAAAGAGATATTTGACTTTCCCCCCGTACAAATTCCAAAAGATCAGTTTTTTATGATGGGCGACAACCGAGACCACTCCAACGACAGCCGCTTTTGGGGTCCGGTACCCTACAAGCTGGTAGTAGGGACCCCTTGGTTTATCTATTGGAGCTGGGATAAAAACTACGTGCCTAGATGGGAAAGAGTGGGCAAGACAGTAGAGCAGATAGAAGAGGAGATGCGAAAACGTGAGCACTTTGGAAATTCTTAACATCATTGCCATGGTGCTGGCCCTAGCCGTTGCCATCATTGGACACGAGATCATGCATGGGCTCGTAGCCTACAAGCTGGGCGACCCCACTGCTAAGCTGGCTGGACGTCTTAGTATCAACCCAATCGTCCATATCGATCCCGTGGGTACTATCCTAGTGCCAGCCCTACTCTATATTTCCAACGCCGGCTTCATATTTGGCTGGGCCAAACCGGTGCCAGTGAATATGCAAATCGTTTTGCGAAACGCCGGAGAGCTTGGAGCGATCGCTGTCAGCCTCGCCGGAGTGACCTACAACTTCATTGTCGCCCTGATCAGTGCACTAATCGTTGGGTGGATGGGCGAGCCCCACTCATTGGTAGGGGCCTTTTTCTTCCTCTTCTTTG
The DNA here is from genome assembly GCA_027036935.1 of Nitratiruptor sp. Classification (GTDB taxonomy): domain Bacteria; phylum Campylobacterota; class Campylobacteria; order Campylobacterales; family Nitratiruptoraceae; genus Nitratiruptor. The sequence continues at coordinate 11,229 of JALWCE010000020.1, forward strand.
CCCAAAGCGTGCTGATAAATGTGGTACTTGCCATCTTCAACCTCTGGCCTATCCCGCCACTCGATGGCGCCAACGCGGTGATGTATCTGGCAAGATGGCTTGGGCTAAAGCCCATCGTGCGGCTATACGAGTATCTTTTCCCTTATGGGATGATCATACTTATCATCATTTTGGCCACGCCTTTGAGCTCCTTTTTCTTTACCCCTGTCTATTTTATATTGATACTGCTCTCTTGGCTCAGTGGAGTGGACTTTATCGCACTTATCAACCAACTCGAAAGGATCTGATATGAAAATCTACATAGGAAGCGACCATGCTGGATTTGCCGTCAAAGATTTGGTCAAGGAGCTTTTTGAAAAGCGAGGCTACGAAGTAGAAGACCTTGGCACCTACAGCGCCGAGCGGGTGGACTATCCCGACTATGCCGCCAAAGTGGCCCGTGCCGTAGCATCCGATCCAAATAGCCAAGGGGTGCTCATCTGCGGTACCGGTATCGGGATGAGTATCGCTGCTAATAAGATAAAAGGGATCCGAGCTGCCGAGGTACACGACTACTACACCGCTCAGATGGCTAGAGCTCACAACGACGCCAATGTGCTTTGCTTTGGCCAACGGGTAGTGGGACAAGGCGTAATCGAATCGATTGTAGAGGCGTGGTGTACCACCGAGTTTGAGGGAGGACGGCACGCCAAACGGATAGAAAAAATTATGGCTTTGGAGAAGTGATGGGCATTGAAATGGTAGGCTACATCTTTTTTGCTTTGTTGATGGTAGCGATGATCGGTCTAAAAGTTTTGCTTTTTGGAGGCAAAAAATGAGAGAACTAAGCCCAGAGCAAAAGAGATTCTTGCTCTCCACGATCCGTGATGTACCCGACTTTCCAAAGCCAGGAATCGTTTTTAAAGATATCACCACGCTGCTCAACAACGCCGAGGCTTTTACTCTTTTGATGGAGCATCTCCAAAGCCGATACAAGCCGATGGAGCTCGATTTTGTGGCAGGGATAGAGAGCCGCGGATTCATCTTTGGGGCAGCGCTGGCCACAAGGCTGGGGATCGGTTTCGTGCCTATTCGCAAAAAAGGCAAGCTCCCCTACACAACTGTGAGCGAAAAGTATACACTCGAGTACGGCGTAGACGAGATCGAAATCCATATCGACGCCTTTAGGGGCAAGCACAAACGAGTGCTCCTCATCGACGATCTCATCGCTACGGGGGGGACAGCCGAAGCCGCAGCAAAACTGATCAAAAAGGTGGAACAAGAGCTCGTAGAGGCCTGCTTTATTATTGAACTGGGCTTTTTACAAGGCAAACAAAAAGTCCAAAAACTCTGTCCAGTCTATAGCGTATTGGAGATAGCCTGATGTATATACCCCAAAAGAGCAACTACGACCCAAACGAACTGGGACACTTTGGAATACATGGTGGACGATATGTCCCCGAGACCCTTATGCCGATACTTTTAGAGCTCGAAGAGGCCTATCAAAAGATCCGTTTCGACGAAGAGTTTTGGAAGGAGGCCAGATACTATCTCGAAAACTACGTAGGGCGCCCAAGTCCTCTGTACTACGCCCAAAATCTCTCCCAAGAGCTCGAAGCCACCATCTATCTCAAACGAGAGGATCTTAACCATACCGGGGCCCACAAGATCAACAACACTATCCTCCAAGGCCTTTTGGCCAAGCGTCTTGGCAAAAAAAAGGTGATAGCAGAAACGGGTGCCGGGCAGCATGGAGTGGCCACAGCGACAATGGCCGCCCTTTTTGGGCTCGAGTGCGACATCTTCATGGGTGAAAAGGATGTAAAACGCCAAGAGCTCAACGTCTTTCGTATGAAACTCCTAGGGGCTAGAGTCCATGCGGTCAAAAACGGCTCGCGTACACTCAAAGACGCCATGAATGAAGCGATCCGCTACTGGGTCACCAACGCTAGGGATACTTTTTATGTTATTGGCACCGTGGCGGGCCCCCACCCCTATCCCATGATGGTGCGAGATTTTCAAGGGATTATCGGCTACGAGGCCAAGGCCCAGATTTTGGCTGCTAAAAATCGCCTCCCCGACTACGTGATCGCTTGCATCGGAGGCGGTAGCAACGCCATGGGAATATTTAACGCCTTTTTGGACGAAGAGGAGACCCAATGTATCGGGATAGAGGCTGGAGGCTTGGGGCTAGATACCAACAAGCATGGCGCAAGTCTAGCAAAAGGAAGTCCCGGAGTGCTCCACGGGCAGATGAGCTACGTCCTTCAAAACGAAGAGGGACAGATCCAAGAGGCCCACTCTATCAGTGCAGGGCTGGACTACCCAGGTATTGGACCCGAACACTCCTATCTCAAAGACCTTGACGTGGTACAATATGATACCATTACCGATGAGGAAGCTTTAAATGCTTTTGTGTGGCTCAGCCAAAAAGAGGGAATTATCCCGGCTTTTGAGAGTAGCCACGCCGTAGCGTATCTCAAAAGGATGAAAAATATCAAAAATTCTCTTATAATCGTCAATCTCTCAGGACGGGGAGACAAGGATATGATTCAGGCTAAGTCCTTGCTCCATTTTGACTAAGGAAAACGATGAAAACTTTCCTGCACAAAAACAGAGATTGGCTGATACAGCTGCTTTTGGCAGCCGTATTTGCCTTTGTCGCCTTTTTAGGCTACAAACTCTATCAAGCCCCGGGCCATAATCTTGAAGAGAAATTTTTATACCTGCTTAGAGAGTATGGCTATGTGATTTTATTTGTATGGAGTATCTTCGAAGGAGAGACGGGTCTCGTGATGGCAGGGGTGCTCAGCCACACGGGAGATATGAATCTTTGGCTCTCTATCTTTGTAGCTGGTCTTGGGGGATTTGTTGGCGATCAGATATACTTTTATATCGGTCGTTTCAACAAACACTATATCCAACAGCTCATGAAAAAACAGCGTCGTAAATTCGCTTTGGCTCATCTGCTACTCAAAAAGTATGGCTGGCCTTTGATCTTCATCCAGCGCTATTTGTACGGAATGCGTACCATCATCCCGATGGCTATCGGTCTTACGCGCTACAGCGCAAAAAAATTTGCCATCATCAATTTTATTAGCGCCATGGTTTGGGCGGCGATGACCATCATTCCCGCCTACATTTTTGGCGAGCAGATTCTTGCCATCGTTAAATGGGCCAAAGCCCACTGGTACTACGCCTTGCCATTAGCTATTGTGATCGCCGGAAGCATCTCGTACTACTTTCATAAAGTGACCCAAAAGAAACTCAAGGAGAGAAAATGAAAATCGAAATAGTAGATAAAAAATTACACGAGATCGATGCCGATATCGAGATCATCTTCGTCATAGACAAAAATCTGGACCACAAATGGGTCAAAGACAAAGAGGAGCTCCAGAAGCTTGGCTTCACGGGTGATGTGGAAGAGGTAGCCTTTTTGCCCCAAGTGGGCCGCATCTATGTAGGTGCGAAGCTCGACCACGACGAGATCCGTATCGCAACGGCCAAAGCCCTCAAAGCCCTCAAGGGCAAAAACTTCAAAACGGCTAAAGCTGGTGTCTATATCCAAAACTGCCCTATCACCAATATCAAGGCTTTCGTAGAAGGGGCAATACTTGGAAGCTACTCCTTTGATAGATACAAATCAAAAAGCAAAAAGCTAGAACTAGAAAAGATTACTCTAGCCAACGAAGAGTATGCCAACAAGCCATTTACTCTTGAAAACGCCAAAAAAAGTATCAAAGAGGCCAAAATCGTGGCCAAAACCACAAACTTCGTACGTGATATCGTCAACACCCCTCCAAACGAGATCTATCCAGCAAGTTTCGCTAAATTGGCTAAAGAGGTAGCCAAAGAGGAGGATCTGCATATTGATATCTTAGATGAAAAAGAACTCAAAAAAGAGAAGATGGAGGCTTTTTTAGCAGTAGGCAGAGCCAGCGCTCATCCACCCCGCCTGGTACATCTGCGTTACACTCCAAAAAACGCAAAAGCCAAGATAGCCATTGTCGGTAAAGGTCTTACCTACGATAGCGGGGGTCTTAGTCTCAAGCCCAGTGACTATATGGTGACGATGAAAAGCGACAAGAGTGGAGCGAGTGCAGCTCTTGGTATTATCAAAGCGGCCAAAAAACTAGATATCCCCGTAGAGATCCACGCTATCTTGGGATTGGCTGAAAATATGATAGACGGTAACGCCTACAAACCAGACGACATCCTTAGGGCTAAAAACGGCAAGACTATCGAAGTGCGCAATACCGACGCAGAGGGGCGACTGGTACTGGCTGATTGCCTTTGTTACGCTCAAGAAAAAGTAGAACCAGACTTCATTATTGATATTGCCACCCTTACAGGCGCTTGTGTAATAGCACTTGGAGAGTATACAAGCGGCGTAATGGGACATAGTGACGAACTGCGCTCCTCTATGCTCGCTGCCGCCAAGGCCAGCGGAGAGTTGGCAGGAGAATTACCTTTTAATCGCTACTTGCCAAAACTGCTTGAGTCCAAAATTGCCGATATTTGTAATATCAGCTCTTCTCGATATGGTGGGGCTATCACAGCGGCTCTATTTTTGAGCGAATTTATCGAAGAAAAAAATAAAGATAGATGGCTACACCTTGATATCGCCGGACCCGCATACAGAGAAAAAGAGTGGGGATACAATCCATATGGCGCTAGTGGGGCGGGGGTGCGGATGGTGATTAAGTGGTTACAAAAAGAGTTTGTTTATGACAAAAAACACCCCTAAGGGTGTGCTATAATTGCGCCAAACAATTTAAAGGAATTTAATGGGTCTTAGTGTAGGAATCGTAGGACTTCCAAACGTAGGCAAATCGACCACTTTTAATGCACTCACAAAAGCACAAAATGCAGAGGCGCAAAACTATCCCTTTTGCACTATCGAGCCAAATAAGGCGGTAGTACCCGTCCCAGATTCTAGACTCCAAGAGCTGGCCAAAATTGTCAATCCCCAGCGTATCCAGCACTCCACTATCGACTTTGTCGATATCGCTGGACTCGTGCGAGGGGCCAGCAAAGGCGAGGGGCTTGGGAATCAGTTTTTGAGTAATATCCGAGAGACCGATATGATCTTGCATATGGTGCGCTGCTTTGATGACGGCAACGTCACCCACGTAGAAGGAGATGTGGATCCTATCCGAGATATCGAGATCATTGAGACCGAGCTCATATTTGCCGACTTGCAGCAGCTAGAAAAAAAGATCGAGCGGCTTAAAAAGCAGGCAAAAGCGGACAAAAAGATAGCCCCTCTCCTCGCGGTGGCCCAAGAACTTAAAAGTCATCTTGAGGAGCTAAAGCCCGTGCGAACTTTCGCCAATAAAAACGAGGCTTTCACACAGCTCAATAAGGAGCTTAGATTCCTTAGCGCCAAGCCGGTGATCTTTGGAGCCAACGTGGATGAAGAGGGGATGCTCGAAGACAACGAGTATGTCAAAAAGGTTAAGGAGTATGCCAAAGAGGTGGGCGCGGATGTGATCAAGCTGTGCGCCAAGCTCGAAGAGGAGCTGGTGGGTCTAAGCGACGAGGAGGCTAAAGAGCTACTAAAGGAGATGGGCGTGGAAGAGAGTGGACTGGACAAGATCATCCGCACAGCTTTCGAGCGCTTGGGGCTGATCAGCTACTTCACCGCTGGAGTCAAAGAGGTGCGCAGCTGGACGATCCATAAAGGCTGGACGGCTCCACAAGCTGCCGGCGTAATCCACAAAGATTTTGAAAAAGGCTTTATCAGAGCCGAGGTGATAGCCTATGAGGATTTTATCAAATATGGCGGCGAACAGGGGGCCAAAGAGGCTGGCAAGATGCGTCTAGAGGGCAAGGATTACATCGTCCAAGACGGCGACGTAATGCATTTTCGTTTTAACGTTTGATCTTTTTTAGCACCACACCGCTCTCAAGGTGGCGGGTATAGGGAAACTGATCAAAAATGGCAAGATCAACAATTTCGTGCGTATCTTCCAAAGCTTCCACATCCCGCTTGAGGGTATTTAGATTGCAAGAGATATACACGATATTCTCAAACTCCTTTACCACTCCTCTCGTTGCACTATCGAGCCCGCAGCGGGGAGGATCTACAAAAACGGTGCGAAAATCGTAAGCTTTGAGGTCAATATCGGCTAGCCTACGAAACGCTCTCTCACCTCTTAGTGCTTCGGCTACCTCTTCGGCGCTCAGACGTACGAACTCTATGTTCTTGATACCATTCATCGCTCTATTCTCTTTGGCCGCTTTGATACTGCTTTTGCTCACCTCGGTCGCCAATACTTTGCCAAAATTTTGAGCCAGCGGCAGCGTAAAATTCCCAGCCCCACAGTAGAGCTCAAGCAAATCGCCACCAAAATCCTTGCTCTGCTCTAGTACCCACTGTATCATCTTGATATTGACATACGGATTTGGCTGAGTAAAGCTCCCCTCGTAGTGGCGATAACGATAGGCCCTATCACCAATTAAGAGCTCCTCAGTAATATATTCTTGGCCAAAGGCTATCTTCTGCCCTCGACTACGCCCAATAATGTGTAGCCCTAGCTCTTGATGTAACTCTTTAGCGCTCTTTACCCACTTTTCATCCAACTTTTTATGATAAACTAGCGTAGCGAGGGTTTCCCCGCTTAGCCCACTCAAAAAGTCGATACGAAAAAGTTTGTCCAAAAGCAGCCTATCTTTTTGCAAATATCCCATAAGCTTTGGCATTGCCGTAAAAATTGGCTGAAGCATAATCGGACACTCTTGGATCGCCACTTTACCTCCTCTCATCCCATACATAGTATAAGAGAGCCCGCCCTCTTGATGCAAGATACCAAACTCCCCACGGGCTCGAAAATGGCTCTGGGGCGAGGGGAAGACTTGCGGCTTTTTAGCAAAAAGAGAGCTAAATTTTTCCACTTTTATCTCAAGCTGCCTTTGATACTCAGGATAAAGAGTACAACTGCCACAAATACCAAAGTACGCACAATTCATCGTTTTTTCAACCTTGTTACGATAATATAGCTACAATTATATCGCAAAGGGTGCATATGAGCGTAAGCATAGCAATCCTAGCCGCCGGACAAGGGACGAGGATGAAAAGCAGTCTCCCTAAGGTGTTGCACAAAATTAGCGGTCGACCGATGATTTGGCATATTATCAAAGAGGCAAAAAAGCTTAGCGAGGATATCAATGTAGTACTCTATCACGAAGCTGAGGTGATTCGCTCCTATCTTGAAGAAAATTTTCAAAATCTTCGCTTCCATATCCAAGACCATAAAAATTTCCCCGGAACTGGTGGCGCACTGATGGGAATAACTTTTCACGCTGATAGAGTTTTGGTGCTCAACGGCGATATGCCGCTCATTCAATCAAGCGAGCTCGAGCAGTTTTTGCAAATTGACGCCGATATTGTCATGAGCGTTATTGACTTGGAAAATCCGCACGGCTATGGACGAGTCATAATCGAAGATACCGAAGTGGAGTGTATCGTCGAACATAAAGATTGCGGGGAAGCAGAACTTGCCCTTACTACCGTCAACGCAGGAGTTTATCTTTTTAAAAAAGAGGTGTTGCAAAAATTTCTCCCCAAACTCTCCAACGACAATGCACAAAAAGAGTACTATCTCACCGATATCATTGGTCTAGCAAAAAAAGAGGGCTATAGAGTCAAACCGATATTTGTCAAAGAGGAGAGTTTTAAAGGGGTTAACTCCAAAGTCGATCTTGCCCAAGCAGAAGAGATAATGCAAGAGCGCATCAAAAATCGCTGGATGCGTGAGGGAGTCATCTTTCGCCTGCCTACAACGAGCTTCGTAGAGATCGATGTAGAATTCGAGGGAGAGTGTGAAGTGGAGAGTGGCTGCGTATTGCGGGGCAAAAGTCGTATCATTGATAGCCACATCAAAGCAAACAGCGTCATAGAAGAGAGTGAGATTCGCTACAGCAGCGTAGGCCCCCTCGCGCGCGTGCGTCCCAAAAGTATCCTCGAAGACACCCACATCGGCAACTTCGTGGAGGTCAAAAAATCGCACCTAAGAGGTGTCAAAGCGGGACATCTTAGTTATCTTGGCGACAGCCAAATCGATGAAGGAACCAATATTGGTGCTGGGACGATCACTTGCAACTATGACGGCAAAGAAAAACATCAAACAATTATTGGTAAAAATGTCTTTGTGGGCAGCGACAGCCAACTCGTAGCCCCGCTAAGGATTGAAGATGATGTAATCATCGCCGCAGGCACCACCCTCACCAAAGATATCCCCAAAGGCTCTTTAGCCATTGCACGGCCTCCTTTACAAATCGTCAAAAATTTTTATTATAAATTTTTTGGGAAGAAACGATGCTAAAAAACAAAAAAATACTTCTTGGTGTCAGCGGCTCCATAGCCATCTACAAATCTCTTGAACTGCTACGCCTGTTTAAAAAAGCGGGAGCGAAAGTCAAAGTGATTCCCACTCCCGCAGCCAAACGTTTCATCACTCCCCTCACTTTCGAAGGAACCGGCAGCGAGGAGGTGCTCGATGAGCAGACCGAGAGCTGGCACAACCGAAACAACCATATTCATGTAGGCGAGGATTATGATATCTTAGTCATTGCGCCCGCTACGGCAAATACTATCAACAAACTCTCCAACGGTATCGCTGATAACCTACTGCTCCAAACGGCTCTGGCTTTTGATAAACCAAAGATATTGGCTCCTTCGATGAATACAAAAATGTACACCAACCGCTTTACAGAAGCTAGTCTCAAGCTTTTACGGCTTAACGGCTACCAAATTATCGAGCCCGTTGCCAAAGAGCTCGCCTGTGGCACGGAGGGTATAGGCGCAATGACCGAGGTAGAAGATATCTTCTACACCGCCGCTAGAGCACTTCTTCAAGACCCCTTTTGGAGGGACCGCTATGCTATCGTCACGGGAGGAGGGACGATTGAGCGGATCGATGACGTGCGTTATATCTCCAATTTCTCCAGCGGTAAGCAAGCCTGCGCCTTGGCCAAAGCTCTCTATCTCAAAGGGGCAAAAGTAGAGCTCATCACAACCAAAGAGTGCCAGAAACTGCCAAAAGATATCGAACTTTTCAAAGTAGAGTCGGCTCAGCAGATGAAAGAGTATCTAGACGAGCGCATACGCGTGGCTAAAAAAGGGATCCTCAAGAAGCCGGATCTCGTCAACGACCTCACCCAACCCCGGCTCATTCAAAAAAAACCTTATCTTTTTATGGCGGCGGCAGTCACGGACTATCGCCCCAAATATCCCCAAAAAGGAAAACTCAAAAAAGAGCAGATCGGCGATGAGTGGTGTTTGGAGCTTGTCAAAAATATCGATATCCTCTCTTCTATCGACAAAGAGGGTATCGTGGCCATAGGGTTCAAAGCCGAAACGGATGAAACAACAGCACTCCAAAATGCCCAAAAAATGCTTCAACAAAAAAATCTCGACGCAGTCTGTCTCAATCTGGTCACAGGACCCACATCTTTTGGCAGTGATCAAAACAAAATTATCTTCATCACCGATGATAAAATAATCCAAAGTCCCATCAAGGACAAATTGGCACTAGCCCTTGATATTACACAAATCGCAAAGGCCTTAGATGAATAAGCCACGCCACATCGCTATTATCATGGACGGCAATGGCCGCTGGGCTCAACAAAAAGGAATGCCCCGCATCAAAGGGCACGAAAAGGGTGCGGAGGTCGTGCGCCAGATCACTACCTTTTGTGCCAATCATCCCGATATCGAAGTGCTTACCCTCTACGCCTTTAGCACCGAAAATTGGAAACGGCCCAAAATGGAGGTAGAGTTTTTGATGAAGCTTTTGGACAATTGGCTCCAAAAAGAGCTACCTACATATCAAAAAGAGAATGTCCGCTTTGAGGTGATCGGCGATATCTCCCGCTTTAGTAAAAAGCTGCAAGAGCGCATCGCTTATACCAAAGAAGCGACCAAAGACAATACCCGCCTTACCCAAGTCCTCGCCCTCAACTACGGCGGCAGAGACGAGATTATCCGAGCTTGTACAAAAGCCTGTCAAAATAAAAAAGTGGACGAGGAGCATTTTGAAAAGTATATGGATGCGCAGCTTGGCGATGTGGATATGCTCATACGCACCGGAGGCGAAAAGCGCATATCCAACTTTTTGCTTTGGCGTATCGCCTATGCGGAGCTCTTTTTTAGCGATACTTTTTGGCCCGATTTTACTTCCCAAGAGCTACAAAAAATGCTCGAAGAGTTTGCTCGGCGAAATCGCCGTTTTGGAGGGATATAGTGCTCCTTTATCTCTTCGTTTTTCTGTTTGGCGTAGTTTTTGGCTCCTTTTTAAATGTAGTGATCCTACGCCTGCCGGAGGGCCAAAGTATAGCCTATCCGGGGAGTCACTGCCCAAAATGTGGCCAAAAACTTCGATGGTGGCACAATATTCCACTGCTAAGCTGGTTTTTGCTCAAAGGCAAATGCGCCTACTGTCAAGAACCTATTAGCGTGCAATACCCGCTTGTAGAGCTTGGTACGGGAGCTCTTTTTGTAGGGATATTTAGCTTTGAACCAAATATCTACGGGATTCTCAGCGCCGTGGTTTTTGCCCTTTTGCTCGCTCTTGCTCTTATAGATCTACGCTACAAAGCGGTACCGGACAGCCTCAATCTCACCGCCGCTTTGCTTGCCCTTTTGAGTTCTCCTGATATTGTAAACAATCTCAAAAACGCCCTACTTATCGCCGGAACTTTGGCGATGCTGCGATTTTTGGTAAGCTACTATGTCAGTAAAAAAGAGCAACTGCGCCTCCAAAAACATATCCAAAAAGCTCCATGGCTTATACACTATTATCCTCGTTTCGTTATGATCGAAGCGATGGGAGAGGGCGATGTGATCGTTGGGTTTGCTTTGGGAGCGATACTGGGGATACAAAAAACGATCCTAGCCATCTTTTTAGCCGCACTCTTTGCCTTGCCCACTTCTGTATACTTTCGCATGCGACAAGGAGAAGCCGAAGTTCCTTTTATCCCCTTTTTGGTTTTAGGAGCGTTAGTAGCTTATATAGCTGGTGATCGTATTTGGGAGTTTGCGGGTGTCTAAACTTTTTAAATATCTTGGTGATCAACTCTTTAGCTCTTTTTTAAGCTTTTTTTTACCTCTTTTTGGAATAGCGAGCCTTATATTTTTTATTAAGCTTGTCTCCGTCACCGCAGTTATTCCGATGGATTTTAAAGAGCTGCTAGAACTCTACCTTTTTATTTTGCCCCAAATCCTCTTTTTTACTCTCCCTATTGCATTTTTTGCCGCCGCTATTGGAGCGCTCCACCGCCTCTCTTTTGAGTATGAGGCGATCGCCCTTTTCTCCTTGGGTATAGGACCCAAGCGTATCCTCGCTTTTTTTAGGCAGTATGCCACCTTTTTGAGTCTAGCACTTCTATTTTTATCTTTAGTTCTTATCCCTCAAGCCAAACAGCTCTACAAAGGCTTTATCGTCTACAAAAAGTTTCAAGCCAAAATAGACCTCAAACCGAGCGAATTTGGTCACCGCTTTGGAAACTGGTATCTTTTCATCGAAAAAAAGGGGCCAAACGGATATGAAAACGTGGCTCTTTACAATCAAAAATTCCAAAACCACGAAAATTTTATCATAGCAAAACGGGCCAAGATCGACAACAAGCAAGGACTCAAACTCATCTTATTCTCAGGCCATGCCTATACATATGAGCCAAACAAACTCAAACAGATCGATTTTGATACTCTCATACTCTATGATACCTCCGACAAACATCTTTTTCAGTACAAAGATTCCATTCTTTATTGGAAAGAGGCCCTCTCAAATCATCGCAGAGCGTACGATTTGACTCTATTTATTCTTTTTTCTCTTTTTCCGCTGGTCTCACTATACTTTATTGTAGCACTTGGTATCCACAATCCGCGTTATGAAAAAGGAGGAATCTTTATAAAATCCCTAGGAGTAATGGCCCTTTATTTTGGGATCAGTTTTGCCATATCGAAAGCTTTAGGCTTTTGGGCCTTGGTTTTTGCCCCCATATGGTTTATCTTGGGTCTGCTCTACTACAATAAAAAAATCGCCAAAAGGTACTAAATGCGTATCAAAGCCCTCATCGCATACGACGGGAGCCGTTTTTACGGCTTCCAAACGCAACACCACACCGCCAAAACCGTTATGGGCGAGCTTCACAAAGCTCTACGCAGTCTTGGCATTAGCACACAAATCGTAGGCAGCGGCCGCACCGATCGAGGGGTCCACGCAACGGCTCAGGTGATCCATTTTGATCTTCCTTCTTTTTGGGATATAGAACGATTTACACACTACTTCCAAAAGAAGCTAAATCCTTTTATCAAGGTACGCCGTCTCTCTTTGGCCCCTCCACACTTTCACGCCAGATTTGACGCAAAGTCTCGAGCCTACCGCTATATCCTTAGCCCCATGCCCCCAACCCCTTTTGAGGCGGCATACTTTTGCTACGAACCCCATCTAAATAAAAGGCTTATTGCTCAAGCGCTCAAGCTTTTTGAGGGAAAACACGATTTTACCTATTTTATGAAAACAGGCAGCGACACCAAAACCAGCGTACGCACCATTTTCCGTACGGCCACCTATGAACATAACGGCCGTTTCGTACTCTATATTGAAGGGGATGCCTTTTTACGGGCACAGGTGCGAATGATGGTCGACTTCTTGCTCAAAATCTCACGAGGCGAGCTTACCATCACTCAGCTCCAAGAGCAATTGGCCAAAAAACATAGATACTCCACTACTCTAGCCCCTCCCGGGGGGCTGTACCTGTGTCGCGTGGTCTACTCTACAAAAGCCGCACTCATATAGCCTACTACGGCACTTTGATCACCACTGGCATCTGCGCTGGTGCGATAATCAAGAATGCGCGGTTTGAGACCCAAAGTTCTAGCTGTTAGGATGATCGCCTCCAGTCCTATCTTACCGCACGCTTCACATCCATTGTGCAGCTCTTGAATATCTAGATCGTGGACTGCTTTGAGACAATGCATATCCAAAGCCTCCGCCTCTTTAAGAGGATAGTAGTGGCTTAGATCGGTGCTAATGACAATAGCATTATCCCGATCACTAAGTACCGCTTCACAGATTTTGGACAGATGAAAAGGATCCTCTGCTCCATAAACTAGCTCAATCACCTTTGCTTGAGGCAAATAGTGCTCGATAAAGGGCATCTGAGTCTCGGTGCTGTGCTCTGCATGAGCCTCAGGAACAAAACCAATACCAAAAAGTTTGGCCAGATGCTCTAGATACTCTTTATCTATCGCCAAATCGCCACAAGGCGTTTCGTAACTATCATAAAAACTTCCACTCACCCCCTCTAAATAGACTCTATGGCTCGGCCCTATTACTACTACTCGTTTGGGACTGGAATTGGCCAAAACCCGATGGGCTATGTTGGCGGTAAATCCGCTGTACACATAACCAGCATGTGGCGCCACGATGGCTCTAGGTTTGATAGAAAGAACATCGCTATCTACAAGCGCCTTATCCAAGATAGAGTTAAACTGAGCGATCATAGTTTCCACTTCGCCACAACTTGCCGGATAGAAAGCCCCGGCTACACTCGCTTTTCGTTTCATTTGTACTCCTTTAGTGTATAATTGCACTCATTATACCATTTAAGGGCATAGATGCTTAAAGAAAACTTCAAAACTTTTCTTCTGCTTATTATTTTAATACAACTTTATAGATTTTTTGTGCTACTTAATGCACAGATCGACCTTTATGTGGATGAAGCTTACTATTGGGGCTGGAGCCAACATCTTGATTTTGGCTACTATTCCAAACCCCCTATGATCGCTTGGGTGATCGCCTTATTCACCTCTTTATGCGGCGAGAACGAGATTTGTATCAAATTACCAGCCCTTATACTCTATCCTATTACGTCAATTTTTATCTACCTAACGGCGAAAGAGCTTTTTGAGGAGCGTACAGCCTTTTGGAGCGGCGTAGCCTTTTTAACTCTGCCAGCAGTCTCTTTAAGCTCTCTTATCATATCTACCGATGTAGTGCTGCTACTTTTTTGGGCAATGGCTCTTTACTTTTTTATCAAAGCGATCAACTCCAATAAAAATCTCTACTGGGCGTTGGCGGCGGTAGCCGCAGGGGCTGGGCTGCTGAGCAAATATACGATGATCATCTTTTTGCTCAGTGTCTTTTGCTTCTTAGCTCTAGATCCAAGATACCGTCGCCATCTCAAAAATCCAAAACTTTACCTAACAATTCTTATTGCCGCCATCATCTATTTTCCTAATCTTGTCTGGAACGCCGCACACCAATATATTAGTTTCGTTCACACCAAACAGATCAGCGGCATCGAGAGTGAATCACATTTTCATATCACTAAGATGCTAGAATTCCTAGGGGCCCAGTTTCTCGTCTTTGGTCCTATCTTTTTTGGAGTATTCTTATGGCTCCTTTGGAAACGGCCCAAATCTATGCCATTTAAGCTATTACTTTGTTTTAGTATACCTTTTTTGGCAATCATCACCCTCCAAGCCTTTCTCTCTAAAGCCTTGGCCAACTGGGCAGCCCCCACCTATGTGGCCGCTACGATCCTTGTTGTGGCATATTTGCTCTCAATACAAAAGATACGGCTCCTCCTTATCGGCATTGCTTTAAATATCTTGCTCTCCCTTGGCTTTTACCATTACCACGCTCTTACCCATCTCCTAGATATCAAACTCACGGCCAAAAACGATCCATACAAACGGGTGCGCGGCTACAAAGAGCTAGCCCAAAAACTTGAGCCTTTTATCAAGCGCTATCCAAAAACCCATCTACTTTTTGACGATCGCACCACGATGGCGGAGATGATCTACTACCTCCATCCCCACCCTTTTGATGCGGTGATGTTCAATCCTACCCACCAACTCAAAAGTCAATACCACCTCTTTACCGATCTTAACAAATATCTAGGCGAAGACTTTTTATATATCACCGCTTCGCCAATAAACAAAGCGGCCCCCTATTTTCACCACTCTATGAAAGTAGGCACTATCCATATCCCTTTGTATCAAGGATACGAGCGGATATATCATCTGTATCTACTCCAAGATTTTCAAGGCTATTAATGAGGGTACTGGCGCTATTGTTTCTTGGCTGCTTACTCTTTGTACTCTTTCCTCAAATCGATCTTTGGGTTAGTTCACTTTTTTATCACCATGGTTTTTATCTCAAAAAAGCCTCTTTAGCCCAAGCCATCTATAAGACCACGATCTTTATCACCGCAGGGATTGGGATTGGTCTGCTTGTACTTTTGATAGGAGAGCTGATCGCTAAAAAGGAGTGGGTATCTAAAAAGGTGCTTATCTACTTGCTTTTGGTACTGCTTCTAGGTCCCGGACTCATCGTCAACACCATTTTTAAAAACCATTTTGGCCGGGCCAGACCGAGCCAAATCCAACGCTTTGGCGGTACCAAAAAGTTTACCCCAGCACTCATTATTACAGATCAGTGTCAAAAAAACTGCTCCTTTAGCAGCGGTCACGCGGCGGCGGCTTTTTACTTTTTGGCTCTGGTACCCTTGCTTAGAGGAAGAGCTAAATTGTGGGCCCTAGCAGGCGCTCTTTTATGGGGTAGTATCGTCTCAGCAGTGCGTATTCTCCAAGGCGGCCATTTTCTTAGCGATGTCTACTGCAGTGCCGTAGTGGTGTGGGGAGTGAGCGTAGGGCTGTACTACTTGATGTTTGAAAGGAACAATAGATGAAACTCTCAGTTGTCATTCCAGTCATGAATGAAGAAGAAAATATTGCACCTCTTTTTAAAGCTTTGCGAGAGGCTTTAAAAGGGCTTGATTATGAACTGATTTTTGTAGATGATGGCTCAACGGATGCAACCGTCCAAAAAATTAAGGAAGAAGCCAATGAGCGTACCAAACTTTTGGTATTGAGCCGAAATTTTGGTCAAAGTCTCGCGATGGCAGCGGGTATCGACGCAGCCTCAGGCGATGTGATCGCCACGATCGATGGGGATTTGCAAAACGATCCAAGGGATATCCCCATAATGGTACAAAAGATGCAAAAAGAGGGATGGGATGTGGTAGCAGGCGTGCGAGCCAGGCGTCAAGACGGCCTTGTGCTGCGCAAGATCCCCAGTAAAATAGCTAACTGGATCATACGAAAAAGTACGGGAGTCTACCTCAAAGATTATGGCTGTACTCTTAAAGTTTTTAAAAAAAAGGTAGCCAAAAATTTGGGTCTTTACGGGGAGCTGCACCGCTTTATTCCAGTCCTCGCCAAACTCTATGGGGCTAAAATGACGGAGATGGATGTACGCCACCATCCAAGACTACACGGCCAGAGCAAATATGGAATAGGACGTACATTTAAAGTGATCAGCGATCTGATGCTGATGCTCTTTTTTCAAAAATACGGCACTAAACCAATGCACCTTTTTGGGACGCTTGGCTTTTTAATGCTTTTTATCGGCGTGATGATCGATTTGTACCTTTTCTTTCTCAAACTTTTTGGGCACGATATCGGTGGACGACCTTTGCTGATTTTGGGCGTAATGCTCACGCTTGCGGGTATCCAGCTCATTACCACCGGTTTTTTGGCCGAGATTATGATGCGCACCTACTATGAATCGCAAAACAAAAAACCCTATGTGGTGCGTGAGGTCTACGAAGGCAAAGAGTGAAAGGACTCAAGCTAGCAATCAAGCTTTTTGTATCTGTGGCCCTTTTATGGCTGGTTTTACGCCAAATCGATATCCATCGCCTCCTCACTCTCTTGCAAAAATCCAATCCTGTATGGCTGGGAATAGCCTTTATTCTTTACAATCTCTCCAAAATCCTCGCCTCTTTTCGCCTCAACTACTACTTTAAGGATCTGGGTCTAAGAATTTCGCAGTGGCAGGCTCTTAGGCTCTACTATGTGGGAATGTTTTATAATCTCTTTCTTCCAGGAGGCGTAGGAGGAGACGGCTACAAGATATATCTGCTTCAAAAATACCACAATCCCGGCTACAAACCTCTCCTAGCCGCTACCTTACTCGATCGTTTGAGCGGGCTTACGGCACTCCTTTTTTTGGCGGGCGTGCTCTTTTTATTTAGCAGCTACGCAAAACTCTCCCCTTGGCTTGTATGGTGCGATCTTTTTTGTTTGATACTGCTCTATCCTATCTTTTTGCCTTTGCACAAAAAACTCTTTGGCAATTTTACCACCTATTTATGGCAAACGACCCTTTTAGGCCTTGGAGTACAAATCCTTCAGCTCCTTAGTGCCTACGCCCTAATTCTCGCTCTGCCCGTCACGGTGCCTATCATAGATTTTTTAACCCTCTTTTTGATCTCTAGTGTTGTAGCGGTGCTGCCCCTCACGATCGGCGGCGTGGGTGCGAGGGAGTTTACCTTTTTGTACGGGCTCAAACTTTTAAGACTCGATCCCTCCGCCGGCATAGCCTTTAGTTTTCTTTTTTTTATACTATCGGCCCTCTCCTCGGCTATCGGAATATTTTTTATTCACAATCCTTATAACAGATTCCATAAAGAGATATGATGGTGGGTCTGCATCCATTGGTCCAAAAAGTACAGCGCCGCCACTCCGCCAAGAACAAGCAATATAAAAAGAGCGATCTTTATCCAGCTATAGGGACGCTCACCCACCACTGTGCCGCTTTGAGCATCGATAAAAAAGTCGTAACGCCTCTTTCGCCAATGGATTTGGATATGGTAAAAAGGAGCCAGGAAATAGACAAACTCTTGCGAAAGATACTCGCTCTTATAGCGATCGATCCTTTGGGCATCCCCACCGATGTCTCTTCTAATCGCCCATTCCATCTTTGCGTCAAACTTAGGCTGAGCCGCCCGTCTCGCCTCTAATGGGCTATAGTGGTACTCCTTGCTCTCCCATCCGCTCAAAGCCTCCTTATGCACAACTTCTAATCTTCTTGCATTCCAATGAAGACGCTCCATAGAAGAGTCAATAGGGGGATACCCAAGCTGCTGGATATCCTCAATCATCAGTTCCACCACTCCGCTTACTGGCTCCCATTCCATTGTGGTGCGGGTTTGGGGTTGGTTATTGACATAAACTATACGAGAGTGACGCACGCCCCTCCAGCCATCATAATAGATACGCACATAAGCATTAAAGCTCCAAATGGGATAATAAAAAGCTTTGGGGGATTTGGCCTTTTGATAACCTTTGATAAAAGCGTTTGGGGCAAACCAGAGGGATCGAATATGGGCTTTGAGCAAACCGGCAACTTTTTTGGGATCGACCCATATCGTTCCTACACCAAAAGGAGGCAAAGGATTGAAAAACTCACCTACCAACGGTGTCGAGCAGTAGGGACAGAGCAAGGAGACCGAATCACTCTGGCTCACAGCACCGCAACTTGGACACTCAAAGAGCTTGAGCTCCGTGCATGCTTCTTTCTCTTCCAAAGGTCTTGGATTAGGCTCTATCGGCTCGACTACTCTACTCTTTTCATACCCGCACTGGGTGCAGCGAAGTGCTTTTGGCACGGCGACTAGAGTACCCCCGCAAGCGGGACAGACAAAACGGGTGACCTTAACTCTCTTTGCCATCAAAGAGCTCTTTGAGCCTTTGGCCCGCCCTCTCCCACTCCCTCATCCCCTCTTGCCAAACCAGATCATACGGGCTCAAATCCCCCTCTTGAGCCATCTGGCGCAAACGCTCTTTACTATATGGCCCGTTGGGCTGGCCGTTTTTGGCCACATAAAAGAGCTCTTGAGGGATGGGCGGAGGGGTAGAGGAGCCACTTTTTTCCTCGTTTTGAAAAAGATGCGAAGCCGCCGCAATCCCGGCCCCCAGACCCACCATATCCGAGGCCGTTCCTCCCGACCCGATTCCTTGAGCGCTTTTGTAACGCAAGTACTCGTCCATATCTGAAAGAATTGTCATCGAGCTTCGCTCATCCAGCGCCTTTTGCACCTCCTCAGGCAGTGAGACATTTTCAATATAAAATCCCTCCAAAGAGAGTCCATAGCGCTCAAAATAGGGCGCAAGTTCCTTTTTAAGACGCTCGCCAAGCCGTTTATAGTGTTTGGCCAACTCTAGAACCGTTACGCCGCTTTTGGCTAAAACGTTTGGCAGATTGGAGAGGATGATATTGTCTAACTGCCCTTTGATCTCTTCAAGAGTAAAGTAGCCATCAGTCCCTACGATCTCTTGCAAAAATTTCTTAGGCTCTTGAATGCGAATCTCATAGCTCCCAAAAGCCCGCACCCGCACGGGACCAAGCTGGGGGTCGTTTAGGATAATGGGCTGTTTCGTTCCCCACTTCAAATCGGTAAAACGAGCGGTACTTACAAAGTACACCTCAGCTTTAAAAGGAGAGGTAAAGCCGTGATCCCAATGCTGCAAATCGGTAAGAATAGGCAAATTGTTTGTGGTCAGCTCATAGGTTCCCGGCCCCAGTTCATCGGCAATCTTGCCCTCGCTCACAAATATCGCCCGCTGGCCAGGCCGTACGATCAGTTTGGCTCCGTTTTTTATTTCGTTGCCTTGTCGATCAAAACGATAGACCATCGTATCGTGGCTATCGTCAAGCCATTCGATTACATCGATAAACTGCCCCGTAAGCCAATCAAAAAGCCCCATCTACGACTCCTTTGGTGGCGTCACACCCTCTTTTTTTGCTTTGATGGCCATCAAAGTGCTCTTAAGCTCGCTCTCCATCTTCTTAAGCTCCTCTTCGGCACTCTTTCTAGCAGCTTTTCCCTCCTCTGCTATTTGTAGCGATTCATTGAGGGTCTGGATGAGCGTCTGATTGGCTTTTTTGATACTCTCAATGTCAAAGACTCCCCGCTCGACTTGAGTACGCACCTCTTTATTGGCCATTCGCAGCGCTTCGGCATTTTTCTCCAGCAGTTCGTTGCTTAGATCAGAAGCGGCCTTGAGGGATTTGGCAGCATCTCGACTACGAATCACCGTCACCACTTGGGCCAGCTGGTTACGCCATAAAGGCAAGGTATTGACCAGCGTAGAAGTGATCTTATTGATAAGAGCCTTATCATTTTCTTGGATGAGGCGAATACTAGGAAGCGCTTGCATCGCCACTTGACGAGAAAGACGCAGATCGTGGAGTCGTCGCTCCAGATCATCTCGAAAATCTTTCACCTCTTTGAGCTGCTGTACATCAAGCATATCGCCCGCTTTTGCCTTGGCCTCAAACTCGGGAATAACCTGCTCATCTAGCTCTTTAAGCTTCTCTTCCGCGGCCTTGATATAGAGTTCGAGCTGCCGAAAATAGTCTAGATTGGCTTCGTAAAGCTTTTCTAAAGCGATCACATCAGCAGTAAGCTTGGATTTATGGCGCTCCAGCTCATTGGCAATGGTATCGATTTGGTCCCGTACCTCCTCATACTGCTGCAACGCTTTGACCACAGGCGTACTCCAGCCCAGCAACTTTTTCCACCAGGGAAGCTCCTCAGGCTTGAGCTCCTCAATATCAAATCCTCGAATCGCCATCACCATCTTATTGAGGCTCTCTCCAGCTTCACCTACCTCTTTGTTTTTGACCCCCTCGATCATCTGATTGGAGATAGTATCAAGTTTTTCTTGTGCCTCCACACCAAAAAAGAGTACGGAGTTGCGGTTGCGAAAATCGAGCTGCTTCTTTAACTCCTCAATACGCTCTTGCTCCTCTGGCATCATTGGCTCAATTGGCTCTGGCAACTTTTTATCGATACTTTTTTCGATACTCTCTTTGAGTTGGGGTACCATAGTCTACTCCTTTAGGTTTTAATTTGATGATTCAGCGTACGCATCTTGACATCTAGATCGAATTTGCTTTGTTCTTGCAAACGTTTCAGCTCTTTTTCAAACCGCTCTTGTGTCTGATTGAGCAAAAAAAGCAGCTCTTCCACACGCTGCTGCCCCACACCCTCTTGGACAGCAATATAGGAGTCGGTAAGCTCTAAGAGCGAATCGATGTACACTACCAAAAATCTTCTTGCTTCCCGTACGAAAATAGGCTTCTTCTCCAGCTGGGCTATTACTTCCTGAGCAGTTTGAATAGTTTTTTGCATCTGCTCTTTTAGCCGCGGATGTGTAATCTTATCCAAACGCTCCTCGATTTTATGAAGACTCTCTTTGGCCTCTTGGATCGTACGAAAAGCCACATCAACCCCCACGTCTCCCATATCGGGTACTTTGTCCTCTTTAGGATCAAAACCATACCATAGATAATATCCCAGCAAAGCTACAAGAGCCAAAAAGAGAGACTCCCAAAAGGAGCGTTTGCACACAAGGAGGGAAGTATACAAAACCGCCAAAGAAAGAGCCAAAGCTCCTAAAAGTTTATACGGCGTTTTGGGAGCCAAAGCAAAGGGAGCCTGATCATATGCAAACTCTTGCTCGAAACCTTTTTTACTTATAAAAAGAGCCAAAAGAAACAGAGCAAAGGAGATAAGATCCAGCACAAAAGCCTTGATTTGCAACGTTACTACCGAAAAAATTACGGCTAAAAAGGGGGGAATAACAAACAAATACAGCAGCACCCCCAGCGTTTTGGTATGTTGAACCATCTTGGGCTCATAGGGTCTAGCCAGTGCCATCTTTATCCCCTTATGAGACAAATAAGGGGATACCAGCTAACGATCCCCGCACTAAAGAGCAACAAGAAAAATCCTAAAGCCTTTTTGAAAAATCGCATCACTCTACCTTTTTTTCCCTCACTAAACGCACATTTCCTTTTAGTGTACCATACAAAGGCACCTCTATCTCTTTATTCGGATCAAAAAGCAAGAGTTGCGCCTCATACCCTTCTTCGATCTTACCAAGTTTCTCCCCCAAAAAGCAGGCGGGATTAGCCGAGAGTAGCTCGGTAAGCTTTGGCATATCAATTATGCCTTTGTCCACAAGATGGGTATAAACCAAAGGCAACAAGTAGGCCAAAGCATCAATACCAAAAGCCGCCTCTTGGAAACTCACCTCTTTGGCAACTCTGGATTTTGGCGAGTGCAAGGAGCTTATGAGATCGATCTTGCCCTCTTGCAAAGCGAGTAAAAGTCTTTGGCGCTCCTCCTCGCTTCGTAGCGGCGGTATAATTTTAGCAAGAGTATTATACCCAGCACATGCCTCTTCACTGAGCAATAAATGATGAATCCCCACCTCCGCATAACAATAGTGCGAATCGGCAATAAGATCAAGACTCCTAGCTGTAGAAACTCCCTTAAAAAGCACAGGTACGCCATAGTGCTCGCTGTATTCGATTACCTTAGCTACTTCAGCTTTCTCCTCCAAAGAATCAATCCCGCCAAGACCCAGCTCAAAAGCCATCTTACCCTCGTTCATCACACCAACGTCTTGAAAAATCTTATTGCGCGGAGCGATATGCAAAGGGATTTGATGCATTTTGGCGTACTCAAAAATTCTAGCTAAAAGATAGGGATTACTATCAGATGGGGTATATACGCCAGCCGCTCCCTTTTTGAGCAAGATAGAAATCTCACTTAGCCCCTGCTCTTTGGTTCCCATCACCAAAGGATAGAGCTTAGTGGGCAAATCGTGGGATTTGACAAATTCTAACGATATCTCCTCATCCACAGGGGGAGAGGTATCGGGAATAAGAGCTACGGCCCCTATTCCGCCACGCAACGCCTCTTGACCAAGAGCGTGCAAATTGGTAGTATTAATCCGATCATCCAACACCCGCACATTTAGATCAATCACCGAGGGGAGTAAGTAGGCCCCGTCTGCTTCTAGTACCTCATCATCACTTAACCTTGCACCAATCTTTTTTATAATCCCCTCTTGAATCAACACATCAGCGCAGCGTTCACCATTGAGATCTACCACTTTAGCGTTTTTGATGATCATAAGCGCTCCTAATCTCTTGGAGTTTGGCCAAAAAAGTTTTAGCCGTCGCACCCCCTACAAGAGCCCTGGTAATCTTTGAGCCGTTGGCGTCAAGGAAGTAAAAAGTGGGCGTACCATAGGCTTTGAGCCCCAAAGACCTCGCTTGAGACAAAGAGAGCTTAAGAGGGATAAAAAAGTTTTCCACATAATCGCTTAGACTCTCCGTCTCAAAAGCCACATCATCCATATATTCACAGGTAGGACAATTTGGCTGTGAGATCATCACCATAATGGGCTTATGCTCTTTTTTGGCCAGTTCCAGCGCTTTAGCATACCCCTCTACCCAATCAAAATCGGCTCCCCAAACCATCAAAGCTATAATTATCAGCAAGACTACTCTTCTCATTGGCTTCTCCTTTTAGCCTCTTGCAAAATCCTCAAAAACTCCTCGGGACTTTTGTACCCAACAATCCGCAGATCCCTTAGCTCCTTGCCGTTTTTAAAAAATAAAATAGCCGGAGGACCAAAAAGCCCAAAACGCTTCAAAAACTCCTTATCACTTTGGGAGTTATCCGTCATATCCAACCGAAGGGCGGTAAACTCACCTATCTTTTGCCGTACTCTAGGATCGCTAAAAGTATTTTCCTCTAGCTCCTTGCAGCTCGCGCACCATTTAGCCGTAATATCCAAAAGAAGCGGTTTTGAGGAGTTTTTGGCAATGCGCTCAAACTCTTGGTAATCTTTAACTACACGAAACAAAGGTTTAGTCTGCACGGCTTGCGCCTGCGTTTGTAGGAGCGGTTTAAGAGGATCTAAAGGATTAGCAGCGCCTAAAAAGGCTCCAATAAAAACTAATAGGCCGTATATAAACAGCACAAGACCCAAACTCTTTTTAAAATAGGCAAACCAATGCGCCCCCGTTTGTATCTGTTCAAGCGCTCGCAAATAGACCGCACTGGAGATAAAAAGCGTAGCCCACAACACCATCGTAATTTTATCGGGAAGGACTCGCGAGAGCATCCAGATCGCTACGCCTAGCATTACTACGCCAAAGACTTTGCTCACCGCTTCCATCCAGCCACCAGGTTTTGGCATAAACTTGCCTGCTCCTACGCCAACAAGCAGTAGCGGCATCCCCATCCCAAGACTCATCGCAAAAAGAGCCGCTCCTCCAAGCAAAGCATCACCGGTCTGACCGATATAGATAAGAGCTCCAGCAAGCGGCGGCGCCACACAAGGTCCCACGATCAGAGCCGATAAAAAGCCCATAATCGCAACCCCGATAAGCCCTCCCTTGTGACTGGCTTCATCACTCCTTTTGGCCAATTTGGTCTGCAAAGAAGCGGGCAGACCAATCTCGTAAAGACCAAACATACTCAAAGCCAACGCCACAAAAATAAGAGCAAAAAGAATAATCGCCACAGGATTTTGCAAAGCCGCTTGCAAATTGGCCCCAAAAAGGCCCGCAAGGACCCCAGCAATCGTATAGGTCAAAGCCATCGCCAATACATAGACCACCGAGTAGAGCAGAGCTTTTTTTGTGTTCATATTTTTGGCGCCGACAATGAGCGAGGAGAGAATGGGAATCATCGGAAAGATACAAGGGGTCAAAGAGAGCAAAAGACCAAATCCAAAAAAAGTGGCCAAAATTACCCACCACGACTCGATTTTGAGAGTTTGAGCGATACCCTGCTCCTCAGATTGGCCAGCCTGGGTAAGAGTGGACGCTTGAGTTGGAATAGTAAGATTAAACTCTTTAGTCTGGGGCGGATAGCAAATACCTATTTCATTGCACCCTTGATAAGAAAGAGCCAGCCGTACATCGCCGTTATCAAAAAGCTTAAGAGGCAAAAAGATGCTCATATTCCCTTCATACACCTCCTCGCCGTGAAGCTTTTTTGGCTTTGGCAAGAAAGGCTCAATATCGATGGTACGCTTTTTTGGAGAGAGCTCTTGGAGTTTAAAGTACTTTTTATACAAGTAGACCTTGTCGGCCATTTTGATATCGATACGAAGTTTACCTTTTTCTACTTGAAAAGAGGGTTTATAGGCTTTTTGGACTGGGACGATCTTGGGGCCCTCCTCCCCTACAAAGCCAAAACCAAAAAGCAGTTGGAGGCCAAGCAGCAGTGTAAAAATGAAGCGAAACATAAAGCCCCTTTATAACGCAAGTTAGCTTTAGATAATTTTAGCTAAAAACTCTTTACGCTTCACTTTCTTAAAACTGCTATCTCCTCCATCAAGTCAACTTTGCGACTCAAAATATCTTCTAGCAAGAAACGCTTGAGCACTTTTTGGCTCTCATACTCTGTAAACACAATCTCTTTTTTACGAGGATCTTTTTTGATCTCATAGATCTTTTCGCCTTTTTCTACCCCAATACCTGCCTCGCCACTTCCAAACGGAGCTATCCAATAATAGATTAACCCATATCTTTTGTCTACCTCGGCCTCAAGCCGCCATTTTATCTCTCTTTTTTCCCTTGGCTTAAGCTTGAAAAAAGCACGAAAGATATACCATGTGTACAGCTCTTTGGCGTTTCTCCACTTCCATCTATCTGGTTTCGTATCGCCGGCGTTGAGAAAAATTCTCTCCTCATCCTCAAAAACAATTTGAAAATGTCTAGTATCCTCTAGTACGCTCCAGTGCTCTTTTGGATTGATAAAAAAACTTTTCCAATCATGCACATCAAACACATAGGTATCAATCAACTCAAAAAGATCCTCAAAAGTATCAATTTGATCCAAAAGAGTTTTAAAACTCTCTTTACCAAATACTTTTCTCCAATTCTCCTCTTTTACCCTAAGCCTCGTATCAAAAGTACAAAAAGTTTTTTTTCTCCAGTCGTGACTTGGCAAGTAGTCCTCAATAGTGAGCAACGCCCTTTGGATATGTGTCTGGGCTTTCTTATCTTTTTGTACCGTACCCTTAAAGAGGATAAAAAATTTCTCTTTATATTTCTTAAAAGCTTCTAAATCCTCTTTCGCATAATCGATCAAAAAACCGACCTGTCCCTCCAGATACCAATGCTCCTCCGCCTCAATGAGCACTTTTTCCCATCGCTCATTTTTATTGATAAGAGCGACTTTGCGCCGCTCTTCTTCTTTTTGCTTCGTGTTTACCCCTCCAAGGGAGGAAAAATCGATCTCTTTGTAAACATCAAAAGTAATTGTATCCGCTAAAGCACGAAGTCCTCTAAGGGCTTTTACAAATGCATCTCCCTCTTCGACTCTTGTGTTGCGTATCAAATTTTTGGCGATCCTTTGCCATCGACGCATCTGGATATCGTCAAAATCTTTTAAAACTCCTAAGCTCCAAATATGAAAATCGAGTCTTTGGGCGTAGTCTATATCCTATGTGCAATAAGCTTTTAAATTTTTATATTTGCTCAAATTATCCAAAAGCTTGACTATACTCTTTACATTGTTTGGATCTTTATAAACCTCCTCGTAAAAATCAAAAAGCTCTTTTTGCTTGATGAAATTTTTATCAAGTTCGTAATTTTGGGCGTAAAAATGTAGAGTCGTATGGAAGAAAAAGAGGTAAAACAGCTTCTCAGCCTCTTCAAATCCCAATTTCCAAAAGATATCAAGCCATTCGTTATCAAGTTTGGATTTAGTCGCCAAATCATCTATATATTTTTCAAACTCCGCTTTAAAATTTTCAAAATTTGAAAGCTGCTTACCCCTTGCATTCATTTTAATATATAGATCCTCATCGAGTCCATACTCGGCCAAATCTAAAAACTCAAATCCTATTTTTTCTAGATCCTCGGGCTTATAACTCGCAAATCTCTCCTCTATCATCTGTAACATCTTCAAAGCCGACTGAACGCTCAAATCCCTCTCCCAAGACAAAAAGTACCA
The DNA here is from genome assembly GCA_027036935.1 of Nitratiruptor sp. Classification (GTDB taxonomy): domain Bacteria; phylum Campylobacterota; class Campylobacteria; order Campylobacterales; family Nitratiruptoraceae; genus Nitratiruptor. The sequence continues at coordinate 37,839 of JALWCE010000020.1, forward strand.
GCTGCTGTTTTTGATCTGTCGTACAATATCTTTTCTTGTAAGCTTTTGCCAATGCTCCTCTTTACACAGCGCTTTAAAAAACTCCTCGCTTGATGGACGGACGGCATAAGTTAAATGCCGCAACTGAGACATATATTTCTCCTCTAGCGAAAGATAGAAGTAGAGTAAAAAAAGAGTAGTCAGCCGCTGTTGTCCATCAATAGGTATAAATCTACCCGCCCCATTTTCCTCACTTTTTTTGCTTCCAAAAATAAAATCAAGATGGAGCCCTTTCCCGTCGATCCCAGCTTTAATAGCCTCTAAAAATCTTTTGGCTTTTTTCTCATCCAGCCCTTGCACATAATCCCTTTGAATAACGGGTATTTCGATACTATTCTCTGTAATAATATCGCTAAATTTTTTTAAACTCATCGCTTCTCCTTTATAAATGGGCCCAGTTTCTCTTGTAAAACTCTTTTATACGCTTCCCTATCCTTTCTATTCCATCTCAAAAAATCTCCTGCCTCATCGCTATAGTATTTCATAAAAACGTTTTTGGTACCCAAAGGGATAAATCGCCCCTCTTTATCCCGCTTTTTGATTCTTGCTCTTTTTTCGGGAAAGACAGCACTGTTTAAAGAGGAGTTGTCCGCTTTAGAAAGTAGTGCCAAATTATCGATCGTATCAATCTCCTCATCCTCATCGGTAAACTTTTGATAGATCTTTTGCTCAATGGTATTAAAAGCATCGGGATCTATTGAATCTTGCGACAACAGCTCTTGAATGCTCTTTTTTAAGGAGTCATCGATATATCGCGAGCGCAACTGCTCTTGCAACAGCTCTTTTTTATATTTCTCTGGCATCTCTTCGCTATTTTTGGCGTGGATGTGTTCTAGTGACCACTGCTCTTTGATATGTAGATCAAAAGGATACCTTGCATACCCGCTATCAAGCGTAATCAATACGTTAAACAAAAATAAAGCTTTGTGTATCTCTTTTGAGTGGGCATTGTACTCTAAATCTTCTAAAGGTTTCGTGAGTACAATCCTCATCATCTTTTCAAGCTCTTTTTTAAATTGATCCTTATTCTCTTTCTCAAAGGTTTCAACTATTGTAAGAAGAGAAGCGGATTTAGAGTTGATCAAATAACCCACATAATGATAATAGCAATTCTCGTTATAAAGCTCTTCAAAAATCCTAAAATACTTTTTGACTTCGTCCCACAACTCCTCCTTTTTGATCAATCCCTCTTTCAATAGCTTCTCAAAAAGATAAAAACTAAACCGCTCATCTTTCTCTTTTACATGGATGTTATATTGCTTCTTATACTTTTTGGCTACTAAATCGAAAATAAAATCTATGCGTGTATTCTTATATTTTTTTGTCGTTAAAAAAGCAAAAAATCTATCATCTTGTACATTTTTCTCTATATAATCCCATTCCGAGACAATCTTGAATTGCTCGTTTTGTGGTATTCCTTGCAATATGAGAGCTTTTATTAGCTCAGAATTGCTCAACGGAATTTTACCGATGTTCAGCCGTGTAAAGACCTTGATCTCATCTTCGTTTGGAGGGAGCTCATACCAGATAAAGCGCACATTATTGGCCCTGTCTTTTCCATCTTTCTCTTCAAATTTTAGCAAAGCGTTTAAAAAATCGGCTTTGTTAATTTTGTTGTTTTCAAACCACTCTTTAATCGTTTGGTACGCTTTGCTCATGTAATAAAAGTCTGGATTTTGCCTATTTACTCCTTTGGAGAGATTATTTTGTAAGAAATTTTGGGAATCTTTCCTTGTCTCATACTCCAATTCAAAAAGTCTATCATCGCTAAAGATTATTCTTCTTGCCTCTTCTAAATATTTTAAAATTATATAGAGCGTGGTCAACCTTTGCTGTCCATCAATAACTCTATAGCGATTTAATCCATCTGGTTGTACAACGATTGGCTGTAGACAATAAAAGCCTTTTTCTTTTTTCTGCGAAAAATCATAAATATCGTTTAAGAGATCTTCCACTTGCCTCCTATCCCATCTATATCCTCTTTGATAAAAGGGTATAAAAAAATCAAAATCCAAAATCTGCCACACCGCCTTGAGCTCTAATCCCATTACAAATCCTTTTACCTAACTCTTTTTCAATTATAATGAAAACTTGATATAATTTAGTTAAATTAGTTAAAAATTAGCACAAGGGCAATTATGGCGAACAGACTCGAAAACGAACACTCACCCTATCTACAGCAGCACGCGAACAATCCGGTGGACTGGTATCCATGGGGAGAGGAAGCTTTTGAAAAGGCAAAAAAAGAGAACAAACCTATCTTTCTCTCCATTGGCTACAGCAGCTGCCACTGGTGTCACGTGATGGAAAAAGAGGTATTTGAAAACGAAGAGGCGGCCAGGGAGCTCAACGAAAATTTCGTAAGCATCAAAGTAGACCGGGAGGAGCGACCCGATCTGGACAAATATTTCCAAGAAGTATATCAGCTGCTCAACCAGCGCCCGGGAGGCTGGCCCCTTTCTATTTTCATGACTCCGGACAAAAAGCCCTTTTTTGCCGCTACCTATATCCCGCTAGAGCCAAAATATGGGATGCCTGGCTTCATCCAGCTGATACGAAACATCAGCGATACCTACAAAAAAAAGCCCCAAAGTATCGCCGAGCAGTGCAAGGAGATAGAGCGCTTCATGCAGCCCACCACTCCTACCAAAGCGGTGCGCTTCGATGAGAGTATCGCCCAAAAGTTCGTCGAAGCCGTCAAAAAGCACTACGACAAAGTTCATGGCGGTTTTGGCACCAAACCCAAATTTCCCCATACCTCCACCATCAATACACTCCTTGATGTCTACCGGCTTACAGGAAACAAAGAGGCCCTTGAAATGGCCGAGCATACACTAAAGAGTATGGCCAAAGGGGGGCTAAGAGACTTGGTGGATGGTGGATTTTGCAGATACAGCGTGGATGAGAAGTGGCTGGTGCCCCACTTTGAGAAGATGTGCTATGACAATGCATTACTAATGGAGAGCTACCTGAGAGCCTATTATGCCACAAAAGATGAGTGGTACAAGCAGATCGCCTTCGAAACGGCCGATTTTTTGATGAAGTATATGAGCCAAAAGGGACTCTTTTTCAGTGCCAGCGACGCAGACAGCGAGGGAGTGGAGGGGAAATATTTCCTCTACGACTATGACGAGATCGTACAAAAACTCAAACAAGATGGCTTTAGTGAGGAAGAGATCGAGCTGGTGCTTCGTAAGCTTGGTATCACCAAAGGCGGAAACTTCGAGGGCAAAAACATCCCCAGAAGCGAGGATATCTTTTTGTGTGAGACCAGTAAAAGAGCGCTACGCTCACTCAAAGAGCTGAGAAAAGATCGTATCTATCCCTTTATAGATAAAAAGATCATCACCAGCTGGAACGCCATGATGATCAAGTCGCTCTATATGGCCAGCCGCATAGACAACCGATACTTCGAGGCGGCGGAGGAGTCGATGGAGGCTTTGTGGAACAAAATGCACAAAGATGGACATCTTTATCACGTGGCGCTCATCGACACCGAACCCAGTATCAAAGCTTTTTTGGAAGATTACGCCTATCTGGCCGTGGCATTGCTAGAAGCGTATAAAACGACACTGGATGAAGAGTATCTGGCCAAAGCCAATCTCATCGTCAACGACGCATTGGTGGAGTTTTTTGAGGAGGGGCGATGGTATTTCTCCAAAGGGGAGATTTTCGTCGAAGCTGAGCACACCGACACCTCCTATCCTAGCAGTGCGGCGATGATAGTGGACGCCATGCTCACCCTCGGTACAATCCTCGATCCAAAGTATATCGAGTTTGCCTACCAAAGTATCGAGTACTACAGCGAGCGGATATATCGCTATATGCCTTGGGCCGCCAAATTTGTGGAGGATGTGCTGCGTTTTGTCTATCAAGATAGAGTGGTCAAGTCCACAAGAGAAAATCTAGCTCCTTGCACTACCCAGATCGATTTTGTACGCTATCCTTTTGTATGGCTCCATATTCAAGAGCATGAGAGCTATCAGCTCTGCAACCGCATCAGCTGCTTCAAAGAAGCAAACAGCTGCGATGAGATCATAAAGGCTTTGGATGAGTGAGACGGCGATATTAGGTGGTGGATGCTTTTGGTGCCTAGAGGCAATTTTTAAACGGGTCAAAGGGGTCAAAAAAGTCATAAGCGGGTATGCTGGATGCCGCCGGCCAAATCCTACTTACGAGCAGGTATGCACCGGTACCACCAAATGTGCTGAAGTGGTCAAGATAGAGTATGATCCAAATATCATCAGCTACGAGGAGCTGCTGCATATCTTCTTTGCCATCCACGACCCCACCCAGCTCAATCGCCAAGGTGCGGATGTGGGCACACAATACCGCTCGGTCATCTTCCCTCTCGATGAGCGTCAGCGCCAAATCGCTCAAAAAGTGATCGAAGAACTCAATCCCCTCTATGGCGGCAAGATCGTCACTACCATCGAAGAGCCCGGAGAATTTTATGAAGCCGAAAGCTACCATCAAAACTACTACGACACTCATCCAAATCAAGGCTACTGCCAATTTGTCATAGCTCCCAAACTGCAAAAATTTCAAAAAAATTTTAAAGAGTATCTTCAATGATCAAACTAGGCCTTTTTCTTGCCACCCTTTTTCTACTCACCTTTTACAAAATTTATAGAGATTACGAAGGGGATAAAAAGAAATTTGCCCTCGATCTGGGACTCCTATTTTTCTTACTTTTTGCCACTGGATTTAGCAAGTATGCACGGGTCTATTTGCCCCTTTTTGTAGTGCATATCGTACTTACATTTTTTGCTTGGCTCTGGTTTTATCTATATCTATGGGGCCGTACAGACAAAATCTGGTATATTTTCGCGCCGATTCTCTCCATCGGCGCTTTTTTTCTTATTGGCTTTTTAGCAAGCCAAACTTAGTAGCTAAACTCCTCGGCCACATTAAAGGTACACTGTACGCTTCCGTTATAATTTATGTTTGTCTCATTCGTATCGCTATTAACCTGAGCCTTTCCTTTTGGATAGACACAAACAAAGATATAACCGTTTTCATCTGTTCTAGGAGTTATGAGATCCAACGCCCTATCACATCCGTATCGCGCCACATCGTACGCAGAGCGGACACTATAAGCAGCATTTGTCCCTACACAATGCTTCTCTAGCTTGCTATAAACGAGTCTAGCCTCTGGCACCTCATCTAATGTGATGGGTACTCGCCACAAACACCACTCCTCTTTACATGCATACGTATCGGGATAAAGAAGTTTGGTCGCCTTGAGCGTTCGCTTAAAAGAGTTGGCAAAGCGAGGCTGTGTCAAGGACTTAATAGAGATAAAAATATCTTTTCCAACCATAAAAGGGTTATACCTCAGAGTAAAAGTTAGAGAGTTATTCTCATCAAGAGTGTATATGCCATTGTTACTATCGAGGGTTACATAACTTATCGTAGCATGTATAGGATCATATCTACTCCCGTCTCCTATAACGAAGCTCAGATTATCGGCTTGTATGGGTGATCGCTCCTTTAAACGCAAGGCGTTGGTATTGGGACGCTTAAACAAAATATCCCAACTTCCTAAAATCCTTTTGTCTGTATTGTATTTGTTTGGCAGTATGATAAGTTTCTCGATTCCGGGCTCAACTTGGGATAGATCATATTTATCCGTAGTAAAATAGGTATATCTTTCATTAAATAGACGACCGCTATAATGCTGCGGCTGCTCTACATCCAAAGCATCTTCCACGCCTGTGTATTTGATCTCCTCGTAGTACACATACGGATTGTCTGTATCCAATGCACCAGTACTAAAACCAGAATAGTACGCCTGTGGATATAAGATCTTTGGCGAAACTACTTCAACTTTTACCCGTTTATCCTCTATATCTCCTAAGACATGCGCCTTATAGGTGGAGATAAACTGACCATTGGAAGCTTTTGTACCCATATAGGTCAAAGATATCTCATTTACAGGCGTGGCAGAAACTGCTAAGAGGAGTGTATCGCTACTTTTCTTACCATCTTTGAGCGTGACTTGCATATCTATCGTACACTCCTGCACGCCCGGTTTTGCCTGAATGTAGAGTATACCCGAAGATTTATCTCTTATTTCAAGACTATCTTTTTTCTCACCATTATAGAGCAGATATCCATATGCTATAAAAAACTCTATTTTTTGGATATTTTGCGGATCCGCTATCTCTCCGTCTTGAAGTACTTCGTACTTTATTTGATAACTTTTAAAAGGAGTAATGGTAGAAAAAGGAGCAAGCAGCTTAGCTTTTGTTTGCATTACCGGCTTGGGTAAAATAGTGATTTGATAATCGTTTTTGACTTCGATGGGCACCACGTCACCAGCTATTTTGGCTTCTACCCGGATTTTAGCACTACCGGGCTGATGTAAGGAGCGGATAGTAAAGGTGCCATAGGAAGAGCCGCTTATTTCTTGGACATCTTGCAAACTACCATTAACATCCAGTAAAAGCTTTTGAGCGTTCAAGGAGCGTATACGCACCCATTCT
>JALWCE010000021.1 GCA_027036935.1 Nitratiruptor sp.
GGATGATCCCTTTTGTGATCCTAGCTATTGGTGGAATCTATGGCGTGATCTTTTGGGCTGGATATCGTATCGCCGCCTTTCTCCCCACCACCTTTGGCCAAATTTTTATCAAAGGAATTTTTCTATGGAGCGTAAGGACTATCCATCCCTTTGGTTTTAACTGGTTCATTCCCCAGCTTAGTTTAGTCCGATCGTTTTTCTCTTTTGATACTCTCTCTTTTGCCCTTTTTTTGACGCTTATAGGCTCGATGGTGCTGGTACGCTCGTGGAAGAAATTCTTGGCTTTGCCTCTTTTTTTGCTTCTTTGGCACCATCCAAGCCCTCCACCTTTGGCTCCACTTTCTATCGATCTAGTCACCACTCATCTACCACAAGACAAAAAGTGGCGACGCAGCGAGCTAGACTCCATCATCCACCAAAATCTCTCTTTCATAGATAGAGCCATTCGCAAAAACTACGATGTGGTGGTCTTGCCAGAGAGCGCTTTTCCCCTTTTTCTCAATCTCGATCCCGATCTACTTTTAAAACTACAAGAGCTAAGTCACAAGATCGCTATCGTAACGGGAGCCTTGGCGTACAAAGAGGGCAAAATCTACAACTCCACCTATATTTTCGAAAATGGCCGATATCTCATATTGGACAAGGTGATCTTGGTCCCTTTTGGCGAGGAGGTTCCCTTACCCAAACCTCTAGCCCGCTGGTTCAACCATATATTTTTTGGTGATGCCAGCGATTACGACCACGCCACCACACCCCAGATCTATACCATCAAAGGGATTCGTTTCACCAATGCCATCTGCTACGAGGCCACCCATCCTCTTATTTATCAAACTCCTAGCACCTACATCATAGCTATAAGTAATAATGCTTGGTTTTGGCCCTCTTTGGAGCCATGGCTCCAAAACCTCATCATCAGATATTATGCTACAATCTACCACAAAGTGGTCTACCACGCCACCAATATCGCCAAAACGGAGGTGATTAGATGAGAGCGAGCGCCATCACCGATCTAATCGGCAACACGCCCTTGCTGCAAATAGGACCAAACATCTGGGCCAAATGCGAGTTTGTAAATCCTGGCGGTAGCGTCAAAGACCGAATCGCACTCAATATGATCCAAAAAGCTTTGCAAGAGGGCAAACTAGACAAAAACACCCCCATCGTCGAGCCAACCAGCGGCAATACCGGTATCGCCATTGCGATGATCGCCGCGAGCCTTGGGCTCAAAGCCATCATCGTCATGCCAGAGTCCATGAGCGTGGAGCGAAGAAAATTGATGCGATTTTTGGGTGCCGAAGTAGTGCTTACGCCTGCAATCGAAGGGATGCAAGGAGCTATAAAAAAGGCCAAGGAGCTTGGCGGCTACATGCTCAATCAGTTTGAAAATCCGGCAAACCCAGAGGCCCACGAGAAGACAACAGCCAAAGAGATATTGGCCGATATACCAGAACTTGAGATTTTCGTAGCAGGGGTGGGAACTGGAGGTACGATTACAGGGGTTGGCAGAGTGCTCAAACAACACAACCCCTCCATCAAAATCGTAGCGGTAGAGCCAGCCAAAAGTCCGGTACTTAGCGGCGGCACTCCCGGACCTCACAAGATCCAAGGCATTGGTGCTGGCTTTGTGCCAAAGATCCTCGATACCTCCCTATTTGCCGAAGTGATTGAGATAGAAGAGGAGGAGGCGATGGAGCAGAGCCGCTGGCTGGCCAAAACCAAAGGAGTGATGGCTGGAATTAGCAGCGGCGCTAATATCGCAGCAGCCAAAAAAGTGGCCCAAAAGCATCCAGAGGCCACAATCGTTACGGTGCTTTGCGACACGGCCGAGCGCTACCTCTCCACCGAACTTTTTGGATGATGCTCTTTTTTGAGACGATTAAAGCGCTGGATGGTAAACTCTGGTATCAAAAATGGCATGAACGAAGGGCTCACCGCACTCAAAAAGCCCACTTCACACACTTTGAGCCCCTCGATCTGACTCTTTTGCCCCCACCTCCTACCAAAGGCCTTTGGCGTTGCAAAGTGATCTATGGCCAAAAACTCGAACATGTAGAGTACCACCCCTATACTCCTAGAATCATCCGCTCTTTGCGTCTCATCCACAGCCCCATTCAATACCCCTACAAAGCTTTGGAAAGAGGAGCGATAGAGAACCTTTTTGGCCAGCGGGATGGATGTGACGATATACTGATCCATGAAGATGGACTGCTCAAAGACACTTCTATCGCCAATATCGCTTTATTTTATAAAGGCGAATGGCTCACTCCCAAAGAGCCCCTTTTGTTTGGAACCACAAGAGAGCGACTGCTTGATCAAGGTAAGCTTAAAGCGAGCAGTTTAGAGATCAAAGACTTGGCCAAATGTGAAAAAATAGCGCTATTCAACGCAATGACAGGTTTTTTTGAGCTTGATGAGTGTATAATACTCAAAAGGAGTAACGATGTTGTACGATATTTTACACGATGAGGAGTTTGTCACGATCCTCGCCAACCACGCTATAGATATCCTCTCCTATCTCTTTGAAAAAAAACAAGAATTTTCTATATTGGTAGATCTCAAACAAGTAGAGTTTAATCCCAAACTCCCCCAAAAGATCTACGAAATGTTTCCAGAGTTTACCCTTTTTGCCCTGATGAACTATACCTATGAAAGTGCGCGGCTGCATAAAGGGATACTTGAGTTTGAAGCCGGTTTTGGGAGCGAGAATTTTGGATCAGTAGTGCACGTACCAGTAGAGGCCATTTTACAAATTATCGTTGACGATACTCCCATATTTGTCAATCTTACCGCTACGATACCAAAGCAGAACACCAGACAAAAATCCTCTATGGAGGCGCTGCTCTCCAATCCGGAAAATCAGCGCTTTTTAAAAAAAGATTAGTGTTTGAGTTTGAGAATCTGATCGACGATATTGATTAAAAAAGGGTCGTTTCTGCGCTCTTTGAGGTAGCAAATATAAAATTTTCTTTTCATTTTTTCCCCTTTGATCTTAGCCTCAAAGAGACGTCCTTGTTTTATTTCATCTTCTATGGCATAACGAGAGATAATGGATACGGTCGGGTGCTCTTTGTCAATGGGAGTGCGTAAAATCGAGTTGACCACAGCGGTGGAGGAGCTTACCTCGCTAATAACATTAAATTTCTTGCAACTCACCCCCAACCGCTCAAAGACCTCTGAGACTAGTTTTCTGGTATGGCTTCCTTCTTCTCGACATATCCATTTGAAACGATACAGATCCTCCACCCGTACATATTTTGGCAACTTAGTACTGCTAAAAAGGACAAGTTCGTCCTCCATCCATTCGCGATAGATCAAGTTCTCTTTAAAAATAGGCGACTCGATCAACCCCAAATCATATTTTTTATCCAAAACATTATCCACTACTCGCTCACTTACATCCACTTTTATTAAAATATCGTTTTTGACAATATTTTTGAGCTCTTGAATAACATGGGGTAAAACATAGTTGCCAATAGTAAAAGAGGTTCCAAGAATAAAAGTGAGCTCTTTATTGACAATACGAAAAAGATCTTGCTCGGCACTTTGGATACATTTTGAGATTCTTTGGGCGATCTTGTACACTTCCTCTCCTTCTTTAGTGAGCCGAACTCCGTTTTTTCGCCGCTCTATCAATTTTGCACCAATATGCTCTTCTAAAAACTTAATCTGTTGGGTTACCGCTGGCTGACTAATTCCTAGTTTCGCACTGGCTTTGGAAAAACTTTTCTCTCTTATTACCACCAAAAAAGTCTCAAGCTTCGTAAAATCTTTAATCATTCGCACCCTTTTATTACAATTTTGAATAATTTTAAAAATTATAACAAATTTTTATCAACTCATGATCAGTATAATATAAACCTATGTTATGCATTTTTAAGAAATATGAGGTTTTGGTATAATAAAAAGAAAAGCAAAGAGCCCGGATGGACAAGATTCTCGACCAACTCAACCCCGCTCAAAAAGAGGCAGTACAGACGATTGACGGCCCTCTTTTAATTTTGGCCGGCGCAGGTAGCGGCAAAACTAAAACTATTACCACACGCCTTGCTTATCTTATTAGTCTTGGTATCGATCCATCCTCGATCTTGACGCTCACTTTTACCAACAAAGCGGCCAAGGAGATGCGCGAACGCGCCCTAACGATGCTCAATAATCCTCCCCATCCTCCCCTTTTATGCACCTTTCATAAATTTGGTCTACTTTTTTTAAAGCTTTATATAGATCGTTTAGGTCGCTCCAACACTTTTATCATCATCGATACGGAGGATAAAAAGCGTATCCTCAAATCTTTCAAACCAGACCTCCCCATCTCTTTGATAGCCAGTGAAATATCTAAGTACAAAAACTCCCTCATCGAACCCGAGCAAGCCGTCGCCGACGCGAGGCTGCCAAATTTTAAAAAAATCTCAAGAATTTACGAGCGCTACCAAAAATACCTTTATGAAAACAATTTGGTCGATTTTGATGATCTGCTCACTTTGACCTATAAAATTCTCGATCAAGATAAACAATTGTGCACTCAAATCAGCCAAAAGTACCAATATGTTATGATCGATGAGTTTCAAGATACCAATGAGCTACAAAATATGCTGGTACAAAAACTTTGCTCCACCCATGACAACCTTTGTGTAGTGGGAGATGATGATCAAAGTATTTACGGCTGGCGAGGCGCCAACATAAAAAATATTCTCGA
>JALWCE010000022.1 GCA_027036935.1 Nitratiruptor sp.
GCCATATCATGATCAATCTCTATGAGTGGATCACCCGTCACACCCCAAGCGAGGAGGCCTTGTACAAAATCACGCTGGCGGGCTGGGCCTTTTTGCTAGGGCTTATGGGACTAGGTCTTTACAACGACATCAACAGGCTTCTAGGAGGCATCAATGGATAAATATAGACTCAGAGACAACTTCGACGAGGTGGTCCAAAGGGTGGAGAGTGCCAGGATCAAGCGAAGCGAGCACCATATCGTCCAGATTGTGGCGGTGAGCAAATATGTAGGTAGCGATGAGATCAGGGCTCTATATGAGCTGGGACAGCGGGCTTTTGGGGAGAACAGAGTCCAAGATCTCAAGGCCAAAGCTAATGAGCTGGAGGATCTGCCCATCGAGTGGCACTTTATCGGCCGGCTCCAAAAGAACAAAATCAACCACCTCATCGACCTGGAGCCTTGGCTCATGCAGTCCCTCGATAGTCTGGAGCTCGCCCTCGAGATCGACAAACGGCTCGATGCCAAAGGAAAAAAAATGAGCTGCCTGCTACAGATCAACAGCTCCAAAGAGCCCACAAAAGCGGGCGTTGAGCCAGAGCGTGCCTATGACGAGTATCTCAAAATCGTCGAAAAGACCAAACATATCGATCTATGCGGCGTGATGACTATCGGAGCCCACAGCGAGGATGAAAACCTCATCCGCCAAAGCTTCGAGACTACCTACAAAATCTACGAAGCTCTCAAACCCCACGGCGCAGAAATCTGCTCCATGGGAATGAGCCACGACTTCGAGCTGGCCATCGAGTGCGGCTCTAATATGGTGCGCATCGGCAGCCTGCTCTTCAAAGATTAATTTGGGCAGCTTGGTGGCTCGGTATCGCAAGCACCTCCGCAGTGCTTGAGCTCCAAATCGTCCAGCGCCTTTCGCATCTCAGTGAGAATCAGCTTGGAGGCTAGATCTTCGTCCATCTCGGGCACGTCGAGCCCGTAGCGCTTGAGCCATTTGTAAAAGAGATCTTTTACATCCTCGTGGATCTCATCTGCATATTTGCAATCTTCTTTGAATTCCGCTCGCATCTATTCTCCTTGTAGTTTTTTGTGGGCGATCTCTTCGAGTAGTACTGTAGCATAACTCCCTTTGGGTAAAAAGAAGCTTAGCTCGTACCATGCCTCTTTCTCTTTGTAGCGCCCCTGGATATCTTCAGGAAAGACCCAGGCGTAACGTCTGTCGCCAAACTCCTCGATCCGCTCGTCGTCGAAATCCTTCTCTATCTCTCTGGCCAATCCATCGGCCCGCTTGACCCGTTTGCCCGGTAATAGTCCCGTGGGAGAGATCTGACGCCGCCAGAAGCGCTCGGCCTCGACTGGCGTATCTTCCACATAAAAGATCTTGCCAAATGGGTAATGTATGGCGATATCACCGGGCAAAATCTTAAAAAACCGCTTTTGCTCTTTGAGCTCTTTTACCACTCCGCTGGGCAGATCGAGCACATCCGTAAGCTCTTTTGGCTCAAAAGAGCCGATCAAGCGGCTCAGCTCCACCCGTTTGCTCAGCCACAAATTAAACAGATGACTTTGATAGGCGTTGATAAGGAGCTTGCGTAGCTTTCTGTTTCGCTCCTTTTTGAGCCCGGCCACGATCTGCTCGCCCAGTCGCCAGTTGTCTCCCTCATTTCCAAATCGCTGGTAGCCAAAGTAGTTTGGCATCCCCTCTTTTTCGATGATCTTGAGCACCTCGTCGATCCGCTTGGCATCCACAGGCGAGACCTTTTTGAGTCGGATGAAAAATCGGTTTCCCTTGAGGTGTCCTAGGCGAATTTTGTTGGTATGGTAGGTTTTTTCGATGATCTTGATCGCCGGGTGGTTGAGATTTTGCAAATTTACCTCATATTTTTTAGGAAAGGAGATGTATTGATAGGTTAGAGCGCTTTTATCCTTGAGGCCGGCATAGCCGATATTTCGCAGTTTCACTCCCACCTGCTCGCTGATGATCTGCAACATCTCCCAGGTGGAGAGATTTTTTTTACGCACTTTTAGTATCAAATGTTCCCCCTCGCCACTGAAGCGATAAAGAGGCACCTCCTCTACCACGAAAGTTTCGGGTGAGGCTTTGAAATAGAAATCTATAGGTGCGTGTGAAAGATAAAATAGTCTATCCATACTATCCCTTAAAAATGATTTGGTTTACAAATATTGCGATATCGCCCCCGCTCCACTTGGCCAAAGATGGTCACAGGAGTGCGAGCGGCTCTAGCACGAGCGAGGATCGAGCGCTTATGCCTTGGATCGAAGGCAAAGAGCAGCTCATACTCCTCCCCGCTGCACCCTTTGGCCCTGGGTATGGGAGCCAAGAGACGCACCCCTTTGTGATTGAGACGCATCATCTTGGCCAAATCCTCAAAGAGCCCGTCGCTTATATCCATCGCCGCCCTGATCTGACGAGCGGCCCGTCGCATAAAATCCGTACGAAGCTTTGGCGAGATGAATTTGGAGCGAGGACTGACCCGCCCACCTCTTAGCAACCGTCCCAAATCCTTGGCCACGCTGCCAAGATTTCCCGTATAAGCGAGCAAATACCCCTCCCGCACAGGCTTGCGATAGATAGGGCGCTTGGCGCTAGAAACAAGAGTGATAGAGATATCGAGCCGATCCGAAGCGAGGGTATCGCCTCCGATAATCTGGCAGCCATACTCCTCGCACGCCTCTTTGAATCCTTTGGCCAACTCCTCCATCTGTGATGGAGTGAAGGCTTTGGGGATTGCGATGGTGATAAGAGCGTATTTGGGCGTGGCATTCATCGCCACGGCATCACTGACATTGACAGCCACAGCCTTGGCGGCGATTTGCTTTAGGTTCATCCACTCTCTTTTGAAATGGATATTTTCGCAAAAAGCGTCGGCGCTGTAGATCCTGCCATCCGCTACCGTCGCGTCGTCACCAATAAATTTGTTATTAAACAAACTTATATAAAAAAGCTCTTTGTTCACGATCTCTCTTTTTGATAAATATTGTAACAAAGCGCCCCTTAAAAAATTGAAGCACCGCTATTTTAATCAAGATTTTGGGCGCAAATGCTATAATCGTAAAAATTTCACGCAAAAGGACCAACCGAATGCAAATACCTATCGTACAGACCGACGTGGTCATCGTAGGCTCAGGATTAGCCGGATGTGCCGCGGCCAGAGAGCTACAAAAAGCGGGCAAAGAGGTGATCGTGCTGACCAAGCTCCATCCCCTCAGAAGCCACTCCGGAGCGGCCCAAGGAGGCGTCAACGCGGCTCTAAGCGACGACGATGATCCAAAACTGCATATGTTTGATACCGTCAAAGGAAGCGACTACCTTGCCGACCAAGATGCGGTGGAGCTGATGTGTTCCAAAGCCCCCGAGACAATCCGCTGGATAGAACATATGGGAGCAGCTTTTAGTCGCCGAGAGGACGGACGCATAGCACAACGCCCCTTTGGAGGTCAGAGCAAACCAAGAGCCTGCTACGCCAAGGATAGAACAGGTCTGACGCTCTTACAGACCATCTTCGAGCAGGCCGACAGAGAGGGTGTAGATTTTTGGGACGAGTGGTACGTGGCTGATATCCTCTACAAAGATGGCAAAGCCTACGGCGTGGTGGCTTTTAATCTTAGAGACTCCACTCCAACCATCTTCAATGCCAAAGCGGTAATGTTTGCCACAGGCGGATACGCAAAAGCTTTTAAAATCAACTCCAACGCCCACGCCAACACAGGTGACGGCCTGAGCATCATCGCTCGCCACGGACTGCCGCTAGAGGATATGGAGTTTGTCCAGTTCCACCCAAGCGGATTGGCCGGCAGCGGTATCCTCATCAGTGAAGCGGCCAGAGGGGAGGGAGGACGGCTCTACAACGCTTTGGGTGAGCGATTTATGGAGAAATACGCTCCTGAAAAGATGGAACTGGCCCCTCGGGATGTGGTGGCGCGAGCCATCATGAACGAGATCCGAGAGGGTAGAGGCGTAGGACCGGACAAGATGGCGGTCTATCTGGATCTGACACATCTGGGCGAAGAGCTCATTATGGAGCGGTTGCCAGAGCTTAGAGACCTTGCCATTACATTCCTTGGGCAAGATATGGTCAAAGAGCCCATTATGATCACCGTCACCGCCCACTACTCCATGGGAGGAATTCCCGTAGATATCGACGGACACGTGAAGAAAAATCCAAAAGAGAGGGTAGAAGGGCTCTACGCCGCAGGCGAGTGCTCTTGTGTGAGCGTCCATGGAGCCAACCGCCTTGGAGCCAACTCTCTTCTTGAAGCCCTCTTTTTTGGCCGTCACGTAGGTCAAAGCATCGCAAAAGACCTCGATCATCTCACGCTTAAAGAGGCCAAGCCAGAAGAAGCCAAAACAATGCTAGAAGAGATGGAATTTTTACTTACCAACAACGGCACCGAGCATACTGCCTCTTTGCGCCAAGAACTCCAAGATACGATGTTTGAAAATTGCGGGGTCTTTCGTACCGAAGAGTCTTTAAAAAAGCAAAAAAAGATACTCAAAGAACTCAAAGAGCGATTTAAAAATATCCGTATCGACGATAAGTCCAAAACTTTCAACACCGATCTTCAAGAGGCGATCGAGCTTGGTCATATGCTCGATTACTCCTCTTTTATAGTCGAAGGAGCGATCGCCAGAAAAGAGTCACGAGGAGCCCACTATCGAGA
>JALWCE010000023.1:0-39647 GCA_027036935.1 Nitratiruptor sp.
GCGTGGACAAGCGGCCTGAGGATCTGAGTCTTGAAGAGATCAAGCAGATCCTCGTAGCCGACAGCGAGCCCGTGCCAACCCTCCAAGAGGCGATGGAGGTGGTAGGGGGCAAAGCCGGGATGTTTTTGGAGATCAAGGATCCGGCTCTTACATCTAAAGTCGTAGAGCTGGTGGAGCGAATGGAGGCGCAGGAATGGTGTGCGGTGATCAGCTTTTATGAAGAGGTTATAATAAAAGCCAAGGAGTTGATGCCATCTCTCACCACGGGTCTGGTCTACAACAAGCCTCCTGGACGGATCAAAGAGGCTGCCGAACTTGGGGCGGACTTCGTGCTGCCATACTATCCACTCGCCACTATCAAAGCCAACAGATTTGCCCACTCCTTGGGACTGCCTGTGGTGGCCTGGACGATCGACGAGGAGTTGGAGGTGATCGAAGCGGTACGAAGAGGAGTGGATCTGGTGGCTACCGACTATCCCAGCCGTATCGTCAAGCTCAAAAATCGGGCACAAAAAAGAGAAGTCGTCTACAAAGAGCGCCTATACTTTCAGACCTTCATCACCAAAGATGGAGAGCTACTTTATAAAATCGTGCGAAGCGAGGACCACTTTTTCTTGGAGCAAAATCCGGCCAAAAAGAGCAGATACGGCATCGCCTATCAAAAACTCAAAGAGCAAAACCCTAGATTTGTCATGTTTTGGGAGATAAAGGAGAACGAGTATACGGGCAAGATGCTTTTGGCCAATATGCTGAGTAAAAAAGATATCGATAAATTTTTGATAAGTTTGTTGGATAGTAACGAGTTTTTGAAGTATGAGGATATCAAGGATGAGTTGGAGTAGGGGGCGGGATTAGAATCCCATACCGCCCATTCCTCCCATGCCGCCCATATCTGGCATTGCAGGCGCTGCAGGTTTTTCCTCTTTGATTTCGCTTACAGTCGCTTCTGTTGTGAGCAGCAAGCTAGCGACGGATACGGCGTTTTGAAGCGCTACTCGCTCAACTTTAGCCGGGTCTACGATACCAGCTTCGAACATATCCACAAATTCACCGGTTGCGGCGTTAAATCCAATATTCTCATCTTCGGCTTCTTCTACTTTGTTGGCTACCACGCCAGCATCAAATCCAGCATTTTCAGCGATCTGTTTGAGTGGTGCTTTGATAGCTCTTAGGATAATTTCGGCTCCGATCTTCTCATCCCCTTCAAGATCTAGATCCACTTTTTTAGCCGCTCGAATAAGTGCAGTACCACCACCGATGACGATACCCTCTTCCACAGCCGCTTTTGTCGCTGCCAAAGCGTCATCCACTCTATCTTTTTTCTCTTTCATCTCAGTTTCAGTGGCAGCTCCTACTTTAATCACCGCTACACCACCGGCAAGTTTGGCCAGTCGCTCTTGAAGTTTTTCTTTGTCATATTCGCTGGTTGTCTTTTCGATCATCGCTTTGATCTCTTTGATTCGAGCTTCTACAAGGGCTTTGTCCCCTTTGCCGCCAACGATTGTGGTGTTCTCTTTGTCCACTACTACACGATCGGCTTGTCCCAGATCTTCAAGAGTAGCGTTTTCGAGTGTGCGTCCCAACTCTTCAGTGATCACTTGACCGCCTGTAAGGATAGCGATATCTTCGAGCATCGCTTTTCTTCGATCGCCAAATCCGGGCGCTTTAACGGCACATACGTTGAGAGTTCCTCGCAGTTTGTTCACTACAAGTGTCGCCAACGCTTCACCCTCTACATCTTCGGCGATGATAAGCAGCGGTCTATTGCCTGTTTGGACGATTTTTTCAAGAATTGGCAAAAGATCTTTCATATTGCTAATCTTCTTGTCGTACAAGAGGATATAGGCGTTTTCAAGTACCGCTTCCATCTTCTCTGTATCCGTTACGAAGTATGGGCTCAGATATCCTCTATCAAATTGCATACCTTCAACCACTTCAAGCTCGTCTTGGAGCGATTTACCCTCTTCCACGGTGATAACGCCGTCTTTGCCCACTTTTTCCATCGCTTCGGCGATCAGTTCACCAATTCTTGGGTCGTTGTTGGCTGAGATTGTAGCAACTTGCGCGATCTCTTTTTTGTCTTTTACCTCTTTTGAGATGCTTTTAAGTTCAGCTACGATCGCTTCGGCCGCTTTGTCCATTCCTCGTTTTACTTCGATAGGATTAGCTCCGGCAGTGATGTTTCTTAGACCCTCTTTGAATATGTTGTATGCCAAAACGGTTGCAGTAGTTGTACCGTCACCCGCCTCGTCGGCTGTTTTGCTCGCCACCTCTTTGACAAGCTGCGCTCCCATGTTCTCTACCGCATGAGGAAGCTCGATCTCTTTGGCTACACTTACGCCATCTTTTGTGATGCTAGGACTTCCAAAGGATTTTTGGATCAAAACGTTTCGTCCTCGCGGTCCCATTGTCACTTTTACGGCGTCTGCTAATTTTTTTACGCCCTCAAAAAGTTCGCCTCGTGCGATATCGCTAAAATGAATCTCTTTTGCTGCCATTTTTCACCTCCTCTTATTTCAAAATTCCAAGAATATCATCAGTTTGTAAAATCAAGTACTCTTTACCATCTAGGGTAATATCGGTACCACTATACTTGGCAAAAACAACTCTATCGCCTACTTTGATATGTCCTTCTTCCTCAACCTCCGGACCGATTGCCAAAACGTTACCTTCAAGAGGTTTTTCTTTTGCGTTATCTGGGATGATGATGCCAGATGGCGTTTTCTCAGGCTCATCGATTCTTTCTACCAGTACTCTGTTTCCAAGTGGTTGGAAATTCATTGTCGCCTCCTTTTAGATTTTTGTCACTCGATTTGTTTTAGTGCCAAAATTTTATACCAAAAAAGCTTAAATAAACCTTAAATTAAAATGAGCCAATCACTAAATATGAGCCAAAATGACTTATTTTTCTTAAAATCTTCTCTTTTTTAGATAAGGATTGGTATAATGACTAAAAAACTCGGGAGTAAAAAAATGAAAAAGCTGTTACTAAGCCTCTTTGTACTGCTTATTATTCTTATAGGCGGCGTGTGGGGGCTCTTTTTTACAAGGGCGGGAAACGAGTTTTTGCGTCCGGGTATAGAGGCTTTACTCAACCAAAGACTGCCCGTACCCGTACGGCTACAAAATTTTTCCCTCTTGCCCCTTGATATCACTCTCTTCATCGGAAAAGATTCTCAAATTAAGGCAAAAGGGGAGTGGAGTCTTTTGGATCAGAGCCTGGATATCTCTTATGATATTCATATCGCCAGACTTGAAGAGCTTGAGCCCTTAATCGGCCAAAAACTCAAGGGCCCTTTGCATACTTGGGGGAAAATTTTTGGAAAGTTTAAAAATTTTGCGGTACAAGGAGAGAGCGATCTAGCCAAAAGCCAAACGAAATATAACCTAAGAGTGCAAGAGTTTGAGGCCTCTTCTTTGTTTGCCAATATGAAAGGAGCAAGGGTAGAGGATCTGCTCTTTATGGCCAATCGCCCAAAATTTGCTACGGGGATAGTAGACGCTAAAGCCGCTATAGAAGATCTTGAGCTTTCCCGACTTAAAGGAAGAGTACAGGCTATCCTCAAAGGAGTACGGATCGATAGAGGAGTTATGAGAAAAAACTTTGGGGTTCATTTGCCCAAGACCACTCTTCGGGGTGCTCTCTTGGCTCAAATGGACGGATCCCACATTTTTGTAAACGGCGGATTAAATTCCAATCTTTTGCGTTTTCTTCTCAAAGGCAAAAGCGACACAAAGTCACTCTCCACTCATATGAATTATGATCTCATCGTCAAAGAACTCGCTCTTCTTAGACCTTTGACCAAGATACGTTTGCGTGGTCCAATCGACGCAAAAGGTACGATTACTGGAGATAAAAAAGCATTGCAAATAGGTGGCGTTACCCATATGGCAGGCTCCTCTTCCAGATACAAACTGATCCTTAAAAATTTCAAACCCGCCTCTTTGCAAGCCTCCATCCACAAAGCTCAATTGGCAAAGATACTCTATATGCTCACTCAGCCCCGCTATGCTGATGGCGTAATAGACTCCACCATCAAACTCGACAATTTAGATCCCAAACATCTTCAAGGCTCCATTATCACCCATCTGCGCAACGGACACACCTTCTCGCGCACTATTCAAAAAATTTTTGATATTGAAGGGGCCGATATAACCTTTAGGGCCGATCAAAAGAGTTTGATCCATAAGGGAGTGGTGCGCAGCGATATCGATATAGACTCCAGCATAGCTCAAATAACAAGCCGCAAAGCCCTTTATACTATCGATCAAGGCTCTTTAAAAGCGAAGTATCTCCTTACTCTTCCAGACCTTTCAAAACTACGATTTATTACTCACCAAAAGATGCGCGGGACCCTTGCGATTGATGGAGAGATAAAAAAAGATAAAGATTTTCTTCTTACTGCCCATAGCGATACTCTAGGAGGCAAGATCACAGCCAAACTCCTCAATGACAAGCTCCAAGCTCATCTTAAAAATATTGAAGTGGTCCAGCTTACCCATATGCTCTATTATCCTGAAGTCTTTGATTCTTCGATGAATGCGGATCTAGAGTATAACATCGCCACTAAAAAAGGAGAGCTGGCGGCTAGAGCCTACGATGGCCATATTTTGCCAAATCAACTCAGTTTCTTGCTCCAACAAATGGCCAACTTTGATATCACCAAAGAGATTTATAAAGTCACCGAGCTCAATAGCAGTATCGAGGATAAGCAGATTTTAAGCAATTTGGATATGAAGAGCCGATTTACCCATATTAGCTCCCATAAAGCCTTGGTAGATTTGGCCAAAAAATATATAGACGCCAAACTTCGTATCGATATCAAACATAGACCTTTGTACGTCAAGCTCCAAGGAGCTCTAGATGCACCAAAAATATCTATCGACGCTCAATCTTTGTTTAAAGAAAGGGCAAAAAAGGAGCTCCAAAAGCGGCTTAAAGACAAAGTGCCAAAAGAGATCAAAGGTCTTTTAAACAACCTTTTTTAATTTCTCGCATCCGCCAGCACCAAAGCGGCTAGAGGCGAGGCGCCTTTGGTTTTGGCGGCGTAGTAGGCCTCTTTGAGGGTAAGACCTGTAGTTACGATGTCATCGACTATGAGGATATCGCCCCAAGGCCCTCGATACTCCAGACCTCTTGGATGGGAGAGTCTGTATTGCAAAGATTTGCCCGCATAGTGGACCTCGTTGCGAGCCCATAGGGTATTGTAGCGTGGTTTCAATCCCTTGCTCTTCAAAGCTTTAGCCAAGATAGCAGTGTGCGCGTAGCCACTGTTTTTGATCCGATCGTCCACAGGAATTATACAAGCTTCAAGATCTAAGTGCGTCGCAAAAAAACCAAAAGAGTTTTTAGCCAAGATATGATAGATAAATGAGCCAATATAAGTATGCTTGGTCAAAAGCAGCTCCTCTATCTCATCGTATCCGTAAAAGCTGTACACATAAAAATCCTCTATGATATGGCGTTTTTGGGGTGTGGGACGAAGAAGCGTCTCTTGGCATTTTTTGCAAATATGGCTCCAGCTCCACCTTTGGCAAACAAGACACCTCACTCTTTTGCCACTCTTTTGATCTCTTTGGCCGCTTCTTGAAGCATCTGTTTGGCTATATGTGTCAACGCCTTTTGGTATCCCCACCCTACACGCTCCTTTCGCACTACGAGGATATCTTTGATCCACAGATGATTGGGACGGCGTATCGTAACCTTAAGGGTGAGTCTAGCCCATAGATTTGGACCTTTGAGATCGGGTAGATAGCGCATTGTAAACTCTTGGATGACAATATCTAAAGGGGTGCAGGGCAAAAGGGTTTTAAGATAGCCGACGATATCTTGCTTGAGCCGTATTTGGCCAACAATCTTTTTATGTCGATAGATATACCCCAAAAGCCAAGGGTCTTGCATTCTATTTTGGATGTGGAGGGCCTCACAGCTTTTTTGTTTGGACGATAGAGGCAAATCTACACTATGGTAGCCACATCCTGCCAAAAAAAGCAAGAGGGCTACGAGCAGTATACGCATCAATCTATCTTAAGCACGCTCAAAAAGGCTTCTTGAGGTAGCTGCACCTTGCCAATCGACTTCATCCGTTTTTTCCCGGCCTTTTGCTTCTCCAACAGCTTCCTTTTTCGGCTGATATCCCCCCCGTAACATTTGGCCGTGACGTTTTTACGCATGGCGCTGACGGTCTCACGGGCGATGATTTTGTTGCCGATGCTCGCTTGTATCGCCACTTCAAAAAGCTGCCTAGGTACAAGCTCTTTCATCTTTTTGACCAGCTCCCTGCCTTTGTAGTGAGCTTTTTCTCTTGGCACTATGATGGAGAGGGCATCGACCACCTCACCGGCCACCCGGACATCGAGCTTGACCAGATCCCCCTCTTTGTAGCCGCTTGGCTCATAATCAAAGCTGGCGTACCCTTTGGTAACGGTCTTGAGCTTGTCGTAAAAGTCCATCACGATCTCGTTCATCGGGATCTCGTATTCGAGCATCACCCTCTCTTCGGTAATGTAGTCCATCTTGAGCTGCGTACCTCGTTTTTCACTAAGGAGATTTAGCACATTGCCCAAAAACTCCGTAGGCGTAATAATGGTGGCTTTGACATAGGGCTCGTAGATCGCTTCGATCTCTTGAGGAGGCGGTAGTTCACTTGGATTTTGGATCTCTATCTCGCTACTGTCGCTCTTTTTGACCTTGTAGGTGACCGTGGGGGCCGTAGCGATGAGGTCGAGGCCAAACTCACGCTCCAGCCGCTCCTTGACCACCTCCATGTGGAGTAGTCCCAAAAACCCCACACGAAATCCAAACCCCAGAGCCGCACTAGATTCTGGCTCGTAGACGATGGAGGCATCGTTGAGCTTAAGTTTATCAAGAGCCTCTCGCAAATCCTCAAATTTATCCGTATCGATGGGATAAAGACCTGCAAAAACGAAGGGCTTGGCCTCCTCGAACCCCTCGATGGGCTCTGGCGTTGGATTGGCAGCATCGGTGATGGTATCGCCCACCTGCACATCGCCGATATTTTTGAGCCCCATCACCACGATACCGATCTCTCCCGTTTTAAGGCTATTTGTCTTTTGGGGAGTAAGAGGATGGGGATACATGAGATCGAGCACCTCATGCTTCTTGCCCGTACCCATCACCAAAACCTCTTGCCCCTTTTTTATCTCCCCATCAAAGACTCGCACAAGAGCCAAAGCACCTAGATAGCTATCAAACCAACTATCGTAAATGAGGGCTTTGGTGGGTGCTTTTGGATCTCCTTTGGGTGCTGGGATGCGCTCGATGATGGCATCGAGTAGCTCCTTGATCCCCTGCCCCGTCTTGGCGCTCACCTCGATGGCGTCGGTGCAATCAAGCCCTATGGTATTTTCGATATCCTCTTTGACTCTGTCTGGATCGGCGGCGGGGAGATCTATTTTGTTGATGACGGGGATGAGCTCTAAGTCATTTTCCAAAGCGATGTAGACGTTGGCGATGGTTTGCGCCTCCACCCCTTGGCTGGCATCCACCACCAAAAGCGCTCCCTCGCTGGAAGCCAGGCTCCTACTCACCTCGTAGCTAAAATCCACATGCCCCGGTGTGTCGATGAGGTTGAGGATATACTCCTTGCCATCTTTTTTGTACTTGAGGCGCACACTTTGGGCTTTGATGGTGATGCCCCGCTCCTTTTCGATATCCATCGTATCCATCACCTGCTCGCTCATTTTGCGATCCTCTATCGCCCCACACTCTTGGATGAGGCGATCGGCCAGGGTGCTTTTGCCATGATCGATATGAGCGATGATGGAGAAGTTTCTTATATTTTCCATAGTAACCTTTAATGAAAGAGGCTGTTGACGCTCTCGTTGTAATAGACCCGACGGATCACCTCGCCAAAGAGATTGGCCACAGAGAGCACCTTGATCTTTTTGGACTCTTTGCGCAGTGGCAGCGTATTGGTCACCACTAGCTCATCGAGCTCGCCCTCTTCGATCCGATCGTATGCGGGACCGCTGAGGACTGGATGGGTACAGCACGCCATCACAGAAGTAGCCCCCCGCTCTTTTAAAGCAGCCGCCGCCTTGACAATGGTGCCGGCAGTGTCTATCATATCATCAACGATGATCACATCTTTGCCTTCCACGTCACCGATGATATTCATCACCTCCGATTCGTTGGCTTTCTCGCGTCGCTTATCTACGATTACCATATCATATCCTAGCTTTTGGGCAAAGTATCTAGCCCTTGCCACCCCGCCGATATCGGGACTCGCTATGATCGGATTTGGCAGATTTTTACTTTTGACATACTCTTTGAATATAATGGATCCATAAAGATTATCCACTGGAATATCGAAAAATCCTTGGATCTGTCCGGCGTGCAAATCCATTGTAATTACACGAGTGATCCCTGCCTTTTCCATCATATTGGCTACGAGTTTTGCCGTGATGGGAACTCTTGGCGCTGCTTTGCGGTCTTGTCTGGCATAACCAAAATATGGCACCACCGCCGTGATGGAAGCAGCCGAAGAGCGGCGAAGCGCATCGGTCATGATGAGTAGCTCCATAAGATTATCATTAGCCGGAGCGCCCGTTGGTTGGACGATAAAGACATCTCTACCCCGTACGGACTCTTGTATCTGGACGTTGATCTCTCCGTCGCTAAATCGACTCACTGTCGCTTGAGAAAGGGGAACACCCAGATACTGGACCATCTGCGCGGCAAAATCGGGATGGGCCGTCCCGCTAAAAACTTTATATCCTCTCATTTTCTCTCCTCAATCTTTTTTTACACGATCCACCCGCCGCCCAAGACCCGCTCGCCCTCATACAGCACGCCCGCTTGACCTTTGGCAACGCCGTAGACAGGCTCAAGCAGCTCCACCTGGGCCACGTTGTGGTCGATTTTGACTTTGCAAGGCACTTTGTGAGTGCGGTATCGGATCTTGATGGAGCACTCTATCTTTTGGTCGTTGACAAACATATTGAGTCCTCGAAGCACGACCCGCTTTTTTTGCAGCTCCTCTTTTTTTCCTACGACGATGCGATTTTTTTCGGGAATGATGTCAAGCACATAGTGGGGCTCGTGGGCTCCATGAACGCGAAAGCCTTTACGCTTGCCGATGGTATAGTGCATATACCCTTTATGCTCCCCTACCACCCGACCTCTTCTATCCACCACTTCGCCTGGCATCTCCACCTCGGTATGTTCTTTGAGGACATCGATATAACTGCTTTGCACAAAGCAGATCTCGCTGCTCTCTTTTTGCTCCGCAATGGATCGCAAAAGTTCGATCTTCATCGCCTCGCGCTTCACATCCTC
The DNA here is from genome assembly GCA_027036935.1 of Nitratiruptor sp. Classification (GTDB taxonomy): domain Bacteria; phylum Campylobacterota; class Campylobacteria; order Campylobacterales; family Nitratiruptoraceae; genus Nitratiruptor. The sequence goes on from JALWCE010000023.1 coordinate 9,302, forward strand.
TTTGAGCCAATCTCCAAGAGGAAAGAGGATTCTTGGCAAAAAATTTTTTTTGAGGTTAAACAAAAAGTAGCTTTGGTCTTTGCTCTTGTCGCGCCCTTCGTAGATAAAGCTTCCATCGGTCTTGGCATAATGTCCCGTGGCCACCTTTTGGATACCGAGCCTGTCGGCAAAGTCAATGAGCTCGGTAAATTTCATCACCCTATTACAAAGAGCGCAAGGATTTGGGGTAAGTCCTGCGATATAGCTTTGTACGAAAGGTTGGTAGACTTTTTCGTCAAAACTTCTTTTACGATCAAGGATGTGGTACTCAATGCCAAGCAATTTGGCTACTTGCTCAATATTTTTGATATTTTTTTGGTGGTACTCCTCGTTTGGGTGGAATTTCATATAGACCCCTACCACCTCATAACCTTGATCTTGCAAAAGTTTGGCACTAAAGGAGCTATCCACCCCGCCGCTCATGGCCATCACCACTTTTTCTCTCACGCTTATCACCTCTTGTTTTACTGAAGCAGTCGCTTAAAAAAGACTGCGATGTTTGGCGTCTCTTTGATATGTACTCCATCTTTGGTCAAATAGTTGGTCAATTTCTTAGCTATCTCCCCCAGCTGTAAAGCAGGTATGGAGGAGGCGTAGTCCTTGGCTAGAAGTTTCCTTGCCCTTGTGGCTTCCTCTACGATCGAGGAGTCTTCCATATGACCCAAAAACTGCAGCTTAATAGGCTCTTTGATATGTTTGTTAGACACACTTTTAAGCTTCTTAAAAATGGTTTCAGCCTCTTTTTTGTTTTTGGCAAAATTGACCACAAGATAGAGCTCCTCTCTCATTTTAGAGGTGTATTTTATCATAGAGTAAGCATCCATAATGGCCAAAGGATCGGGAGCCGTGACGATGACCGTATCGGTAGAAGCGTCGATGAAGCTGCGCACCGTCTCCCCGATGCCCGCCCCCGTATCAATGAGTAAAAAATCCAAATCGTCAATTTTTTCCACCCCCTCGTAAAACTTTTGCAAAAGCTCCTTATTGTCAAACTCCAAAATCTCCTCTCCGCTCTCGCCCGGGATCAGCAAGAAATTGTTGTTTATCTTGATCACGCACTCTTCAAAGCTTATCTTCCCTTTCATCACATCCAAAATGGTATGTTCTGGTTTGACATCGAGGATGATATCTTGGTTGGCCAGTCCAATATCCGCATCAAAAAGCGCCACTTTATAGCCGTAGATGGAGAGTATATAAGCAAGATTGGCCGCGATTGTACTCTTCCCCACGCCCCCTTTACCACTTGTAATCGTCACAAATCTCATCTATTACCCTCTATCAAACATAATGGAATTATAACCGATTCTCTCTCATGCCAATGTGGATGGGGAATTTGCAACTCTTTTGTATTCATAACAATATCATCATAAGACAAGATATCTATATCCAGCGTCCTTGGGGCGTTTTTGAAAGGGCGGCGGCGTTTGTGGCGCTTTTCTAGCCACAGACAAAACCGCAGCAGCTCTTTAGGCGAGTAGCTCGTCTCCACTGCGATAACGGAGTTGAAAAAATCGGGCTGTCTTGTAAAACCAAAAGGGGGATTTTGCAAAATGGGAGCGGTGGCTGGGGCACTGATTTTAGGGGGGTGAGCGAGGGTGGCTAGGAGTTTGTCAAATCGTCTTTTGACAGGTCCGATATTGCCTCCTATACCCAAAAAGGCCCGATGGGGCAACCCTTTTGGGGGGAACTTTTTGGGATAGAGATTTGAGAAAAATAAGATTAAATCCTCGCTCAGTTTTTTACGCACCTACAACACCTCGGCTCGTCCGTTTTGTAACACTACCATATCTTCTATGCGTATCCCAAATTCTCCCGGCACATAGATGCCAGGCTCTATGGTAAAGACCATCCCATCTTCCAAAATTTGCTCGTTTTTGGAGTTGATAAAAGGCATCTCGTGGATATCGAGTCCTACGCCGTGCCCCAAAGAGTGGATGAAACAACCCGCAAATTCGCTCCCATCAATGATATCTCGAGCTATTTTATCCAAATCTTTGGCTCGCATACCGCTTTTTGCCGCTTTTATGGCGCTCTCTTGCGCCTTTTTGACAATATCATACGCTCTTTGTACTTTTGGATTTTTAAACTTTTGCTCTTCTTTGTCAAAATCAAAACCGCCTCCAAAAGAGGCGGTACGGGTGCGATCGGAGCAGTAGCGCTCATATTTTATCCCCGCATCAAAAAGCACCAGCGCCCCTTCGTGCAATCTCTTCTTACTCGGATAGGCGTGGGGTTTGGCGCCGTTTTCATCGATGGCAAATATGGGATCAAAACTGAGCTCATACTCCCCTTTGCGGCTCAAAAAGCCTATAGCTTCAAAATGGAGCCGCCGCTCACTCCAACCCTCGCACCCTCGCACAAAGGCGGCAAATTGATCGAATGCCTCGGCATTGAGCTGGACTGAGCGGCGTATTAAGCGAATCTCTTTTTCGCTTTTGATAAGACGCTTCTGCCACGAGAGATTTGGCTTTGGACAAAACTTCGTATCAAGTTTGGAGCGTACAGCCTCTAAATCTTGGCAGTGCAACTCTTTAGGATCGTAAAAAAGCTTTTTGACCCGTTTTTTGCGCAAGATCTCTCTGGCTTTTTTATTGATATCTCTAGCCTCCACCACCTCGGCCCCTTGTACTTTCTCTTTGGCCTCGGTGGTGTAACGGGGGTCGGTGATGAAATAGCGCTCATCCTTCAAAGACAAAAAAAGCTCGTTGTCACAGCTAAATCCGCACTCATAGTAAACGGCGTTTTCATCTTTGAAAAGAGCGTTCATCAGGCTTGTTGCTGCTGTTGTTGTTGAGCTTGCAAGGCTTGGATCTCTTGGAAGATCTGATGCATCGCAACCATAGCCAAATGGTAACTAAAAGGACCAAATCCGGTAATCACACCCGCACATACGGGAGCTAGCATACTCTTTTGTCGAAACTCTTCACGGCGATAGACGTTGCTCAAATGTACCTCGATGGTAGGCAACTGCACCGCGGCAATAGCGTCACGGATGGCGATAGAGGTATGGGTATAGGCTCCGGCGTTGATGATGATACCATCAGCATCCCCCAAACACTCTTGGATTTTATCGATTATCTCTCCTTCAAAGTTACTTTGGAAAAACTCGATCTCCATTCCGTTGGCTTGGGCAAAAGCCCTCATTTGCGTATGGATGTCCTCTAGCTTCATGGGGCCATAGATTTGCTGCTCGCGGATTCCTAGCATATTGAGGTTGGGACCTTGGATTACCATTACTTTCATCTTTTTCCTTTTGGGTGTATTTTAAGGTATGATTATATCAAACTTTTTACTTTAAAAGGAGTTGGATGCAAATCCTCCATCCCAAATTTATTCTCACACCAGATAAAATCCTCTCAAATCACGCCGTCGCTTTTGATTCTCATATCCAAGCCGTCGCTCCAAAAGAGGAGTTGGTGCGACGCTTCCCAGATGCCGCTCTTTTTGAAGAGCCTAGTGCCGTCGTGATGCCCGGTTTTGCCAATCCGCACCTCCATCTTGAATTTAGCGCCAACAAGGCTACTTTGAGCTACGGCGATTTTATCCCGTGGCTCTACAGCGTCATCGAGCATAGAGAGGAGCTTTTGCCTAAATGCGAAAAGGAGTGTATGACAAACGCCTTGCGCACCCTCCTTATTTGCGGCACCACCGCCATAGGCGCAATAAGCAGTTATGGCGAAGATATCGAGGCATGCGCCAAATCCCCTCTTAAAGTCCAGCTTTTTAACGAGATTATCGGTTCTAATCCAGCGGCTGCTGATATAATGTACGCCAGCTTTTTAGAGCGTTTCCATCGCTGCAAAAAGCTCCAAAACGATCGCTTCAAAGCCGCCGTAGCCATCCACTCCCCCTACTCGGTGCACTATGTTTTAGCCAAAAGAGCCATAGAGATAGCCAAAAGGGAAAATGCGCTGGTGAGTACGCACTTTATGGAGAGTCGAGCCGAACGGGAGTGGCTTGATAGCGGTACGGGAGAGTTTGCCCATTTTTTCAAAAAACTCCTTGGACAAACTAGACCCCTCAACAATCCGCTACAATTTTTGGAACTTTTTGAAGAGGTACAAACCCTTTTTGTCCATATGGTCTGGGCAAATGAGCAAGAGCTTGCAAAAATTTCTCGTATGCCGGCATCTATAGTCCACTGCCCCATATCCAATCGCCTGCTTGGCAATGGGGTACTGGATTTGGAGCGCATCGCTCCTATTCCCTATACTCTTGCTACCGATGGTCTTAGTTCTAACTATACTCTCAACCTCTACGAAGAGCTCAAAGCCGCCTTGTTTCTCCATCCTAACAAAAAGGCTACCGATTTTGCCAAAGAGCTCATCGTACGCTCCACCAAAGGTGGATATAAGGCTTTGGGTTTTGAGGGCGGTATAATTGAGGAGGGGATGCCCGCAGATTTGCAAATCGTCTCTATCCCGGAAGATCTCAAGGAGCCAGAGGATATCTATTTGCATCTGATCGTACACACCCAAAAACCAAAAGCGGTCTATATTCAAGGAGTCAATCATGCCTAAAGAGCAACAAGAGAGCCAAAAGTCGCCACAACAAAAGGGAATAAAAGAGTATGCGGCGAGCTTTTTTTGGCCAATTACGGCTACTCTGGACTTTTTACAGCGCTATTTTAAAGGTATTATTTTACTGCTACTTATCCTTGTGCTCTTATCTTCTATACAACCAACCTCCCTCGCCCCGCCAAATTTGATGAGTATAGAGCTAAGCGGCACGATACTAAGTGCCAAAAAGGTACTCAAACAGATACAAGAGGCTAAAGATAAAAACATCAAAGGGGTTTTGTTTATCGTCGATTCTCCCGGCGGCGCAGTGGCCCCTTCGCTAGAGATCTCTTTGGCAATCAAACGACTCAATCAAAAAAAGCCGGTCCTCACCTATGCGGCCGGAACGCTGGCGAGCGGAGCCTACTACGCTAGTATCTGGAGCCGTGAGATCATCGCAAATCCAGGCAGCGCCATAGGCTCTATCGGCGTTATTTTTGAAGCGCCCAACCTTAAAGGGTTGTTGGATAAAGTGGGCGTAGAGCCCCAAGTAGTTAAAGCTGGCAAGTATAAAGAGGTGGGTACGCCCTTTAGGCCTTGGAAAGATTATGAAAAAAAAGAGTTGGCCAAAGTTGTCTATGACACCTACGATATGTTCGTACACGATGTGGCAAAGGCAAGAGGTCTTGATATAAAAGACAAGGATAAATTTGCCGAGGCTCATATCTTTACGGCTAGACAGGCGCAAAAGGTGGGACTTATCGACAAAATAGGGACAATCTATGAGGCTAAAAAAGAGCTCATACGACTAGCCAAAGTAAAAAAACCTATCTGGAAAAAAAGAGACCCTTTTGAAAAATTTATAGAAGAGCTCTCCGATCAGACAGCCTCCAAACTCACCTCACTTCTTCTTGGGCTCAAACTTTTTTAAAATTTTTTCCCTCTGCCACTCCATCGGCTCATTCAAAAAGTAGGCTAAAGCCTGATGGATTTGGCCCTTTTGATCCTCTACGGCTATATATCGTCTTGTATAGTACAAAGGGTACTCCTCTAGCCTATCTATGTCGGCCAAAGTCTTCTCATCCACTTCGTACAGCTCCCCTTCTACTTTGTACCCCTTCCCCTCCTCATCCAATAAATAGGGATACCATCTTTTGGGGGCTATGAGGGGAAATGGGGATTTGGTGGTAGCTTTGCCCAAAAATTTAGCATTGTGTAGATAGTGGTGATTGCAAAATCCCCTTTTGAGCGTGCCGTAGACAAAGAGTTTATAGCGGTTTTTTGCTAACAATCTCCACCTCCACTTCCCAATCCATATCCTGTAAACACACCCGATTGCCCACTTGTACCTCTTTTAGGCTTATGAGCTTTTGATCTTGACATGCTTCCCTCGCATTTATGCGTGGGAAGTATGTCAAAGGACCATCTCCAAAGCTTTTTGCTGGGGTAAAGGACGGGAGAAGTAAAAGCCTTGGACATAATCACAGCCGTGCTCTTTTAAAAACTCCACCGCCTTGGCGTTTTCAACTCCTTCTGCCGTCACCTTGATCTCATAAATTTTTGATATCTCTATAATTTTGGCCACTAATTGATCGTTTTTGTTCTCAAAAAGATTGAGGATAAAACTCTTGTCAATTTTGAGCTCGTCTACTCTAAACTCCCGCAAGTAGCTCAAGGAGGAGTATCCTACCCCAAAATCGTCGATCGCCACCGCCACACCCAACTCTTTTAAAGCGCTGTTGAGCTCAAGATACTTTGTGATATTTTCCACAAGGGAGTCTTCAGTTATTTCGACGATCAGGAGTTCTGGATGGGAAAAAGAGGCTATTTTTTCCAAAAATTGATCTATATAGTGCTGATTAACAATTTGACTCGCATCTAGATTGATGGCTACTTTGATATTTTTCTCCTTGACTTTTTCTATCATCTCAAAAGCCTGACGCAAAGCGATATCACTCAAAGAGTATAGGAGTCTGTTGCCTTTGGTATAGGATAAAAAGTGGTCTGGAGTCAAAACTTTCCCATCATGCCTCCAACGCATCAACCCCTCAAAAGAGACCACTTTCGTATCCAAAAGCCGTAACTTTGGTTGAAAAAAGAGCTCAAACTCTCCGTTGGCCATCCCCTCTTCGATCCTTTGTTTCATAACCAAAAACTGCTTGGACTCAATATCAAGAGCTTTATTATAAAAACAAAAAGTGTTTTTACCGCTCTTTTTGGAGCTATACATAGCGATATCGGCCGCATTGATGACCTCATCTACATGTTCAAACTCTTTGGGAAAAAGAGCGATGCCTACGGAGTAGGTAATCTCTATCTCCTGCCCATCGATAATAACGGGCTCGCCACAAATATTAATCAGACGCTGAGCCATCAAAGAGGATTTATGGATAGCTATTTGCTCATCTTTGCCCAAATCCCCCAAAACCAACGCAAACTCATCCCCAGCTATACGAGCGCTCATATCACTGGGACCTTCCAAGCTTTTGAGCCGTTTGGCTACCTCCATTAAAACTTTATCCCCTATATCGTGGCCGTAGGAGTCGTTTACATATTTGAAATTATCCAGATCAATAAAGAAAAAAGCCCCCAAAGTCCCTTCTTTTTTCAAAACGCCAAAAAGTACCCGAAGTTCTTCTAAAAGCTTCTTTCTATTAAAAAGCTCGGTCAAAAGATCAAGCTCGGCCCGTTTACGAAGCTCCTCTTGGACTTTTTTCACATCGGAGATATCAAAAAAGTGGGAGACGAAATTTTGAATCTCCCCTTTATCATCCTTGACGGCGGTAATGGAGAGAATCTCTGGATAGATGGTACCGTCTTTTTTGCGGTTGTAGATCTCCCCTTTCCAAAATCCTCGCTTCTTGATCTCATCCCACATCTGTTGATAAAAAGCTTTATCGTGTTTGCCCGATTTAAGAATCGACGGATTTTTGCCAAGTACCTCACTCTCTTTATACCCCGTAATTTCTTCAAAAGCTTTATTGACCTTTAAAATATTGCCAAATTTATCGGTAATGGCTATCGCCTCTTGACTCTCAAAGGCCTGACTCAAAAGAGCCAGCCTTTTTTGCAACTTTTTCTCTTTTTTCAAGTACTCTATATGTCGCAAGGATTGGTCAAAATATTCGGCCATCTTTTGAAGAATCTCTATAACCGCTGGATGTAAGGTGCCCCGTCGAGAGAGTATAAGCAAGTACTCACACTTTTGCTGATGTAAGATAGGTAAAATCACAAGCCGTTGCGTCTTTTTTAATAAAGGTTCGTCAAAAGGGCCGTGTACCACTACGACGGTACGGCTTTCTATGGCTTGCTGGATATAAGCATCCAAACTCTTTGGCCAAAAGCGTTTGATGCTGTTGGCCAAAATATGCCGAGTAGCAATGATCTCTTTGGTGGAACACTCCAGTAAAATCAAAAAATCAAAAACATTCATCTTGTCCACTAAGACCATCAAGGTATTAATCAAGGTCTTGGTATCTTGCACAAAAAGCAGCGTTTCGCTAAATTGAGCAAAAACTTGAAAGAGCCTCGTCTCAAACTCCATATCGGCGATGGCTTGCTCCACCCTTTCAAAATGGGTATCATACCACCGCATAAAGAGCAAAAATCCTATAAGAGTCATAAGCCATGAGGCTGAACTTGCCACAAAAACCCAAAAGGTCTTATCTTTTAGATGCTCTTTTTTATGCCAAATAAGCTGCAAAATCCCTTTTTGCGTGGCAAAAAGACGATTGATGTAAGTAGTCTGCACTTTCCACCACTCTTGTATACTCAACAGATCAAACTGCTTAGATTGCAAGATTCGCGCTTTGATATCCTCTATCTTTTTCTCTAGCGAGGGAGGAATATAATCGTAAAAAAAGATACGCACTACCGGGGGCATAATCTTTTGTAAAAGCTCTCTTTGGGTTTGCTCTTGCAAATAGACGCCCATCGCCTCTTGATAGATCTTCTTATCTGGATGGCGTTGCTGGAGCAAAAGCATAATCAAGGCTCGCTCTTGAGCGTTGAGCTCGGTATATTGCAAAATTTTCTCAAAGGAGAGGAGTATTTGAAAAAACTCGTTATCGATAAAACGCTGCTCTAAAATGGAAACGGAGTCTATGAAAGCGTGGATGATACGATCATAGGCGTGCAAAACTTCCAAAGGCTTCGCTTTTTTTTTATCCACTTGCGTGCGTAGCTGAGGCAGCTTGGCCACCTCGTCTATAATCGTTTGGAACTGCTTTTGCCAGACAGGGGGAAAAGTATAAGTAAACAAAAAATCTTTATAACGCTCTAGGACCTCGTCTGTACGCTTTCTTTGGGTACTCAAAAACCTACAAAAAGCGTCTTGTTCCTCGCAAGCGACGGAGAGTCCCCGCTCCCTTTGAAGATTCTTAACCACATCGACGACTATTTGCACATAACGTATCGACTGCTCCAGATATAGACTCTTTTGATAATGTACATATGTGGTATAGACGTAGTAGCCCAAAAAGAGAAAGAAAGCCAGAGCCAAAGGGAGAAAAAAAAGGAGAGTTTGGCGCTTTAACTTTCTGATATAACTTTGCATCAATCACTTTTTTTGAGCGATAAAAAGCGTAGAAATGCCAAAAGAAAAGGAGCGCAGCTTTTGGATTTGAAATCCCCCTTTTTCAAGCTCTTGAACCAGCTGCTTGGTCGTCAAAAAGTTGTCAATGGAATTTGGCAAATACTCATACGCCTCTTTATTACCAGAGACCACACCGCCGATACGAGGAAGCAGCCGCTTCATATACCACTGCGTCGCCTTATCCACTACACCAAAACGCTCTTTTTTGGTAAATTCCAATATCACCAAAATACCGCCGGGTTTGAGTACTCGAGCAAACTCTTTTATCGCTGCCTCTCTTTCTACCACATTGCGTATGCCGTAGGTAATGCTTAAAAACTCGCTGCTCTCATCTGGCAAGGGTAGCTCTTGCGCATAGGCTTGGATATAGTCAAAATGGGGAAATTTCTCTTTGGCCACTTCCAACATTCCTTGCGACGGATCCACCCCCACATAGTTTTTGACCACTATCTTCTTTTTAGTCGCCATCTTCTCCCAAAATCCTAGCATATCCCCGGTTCCACAAGCCACATCGGTAATTTGGGATATCTCTTTTTTGCCATAAAGATCGTACGCCATTTGGCAAGCTCGTCTACGCCATAGGATATCGCTTCCAAAACTGAGCACTCTATTGGCTAGATCATAACTTTTAGCAATTTCGTCAAACATCGAAACGATTTTTTTTTGTCTATCCATTTTGGCTCCAAATCATCAAATCTCTATCAATCTTTTGAGTATGCAAAAATTCTATTTTTTTGTCACATCTATAATTTTCTAATGCCCTGCATTTGGGTGCTACAAATTGCAAATACCAGTCTACCATCATTTTCGTAGCGCGAAGCATCCCCTCACCCCCCTCAATCATAACAAAAGAGTGCCGGGCTATCCTTTCTAAGGAATCTTCTATATAGACACGGCGTCCCTCAATGCCAAAGAGAGGAATGGTGTCGCTAAACTTTCTCTTTTTGGAATAGATAAGTACATTAGGAGCTCGTCCGCCTACGAGTCTTGCGTCAAGTATAGGTCTATCGATACGCACCGTATTGCCGCCTATGACCAATAAGTCAATGCGATCGCGCAAAGCGTGCACATACTCTCTGGAAGCTTGGGAGCTAATGATTCCTCCTTTGACTACTCCGTTAAAAGTTTGGGCGTATTTGAATAAAACGAAGCTCCCGTTGCTCCATTTGACAAAAGGCTCTATAAGCTCTTGGCACTGCCGCTCCAATACCCCCACGCGTACTTTAATGCCATTGCGGCGCAAATATGTGGCTCCACCCGTCGCTTCGATATTGGGATCAAGAGTGCCAATAATCACCTCTTTAAATCCCAAACTTTTGATCAATAGGGAACAAGGAGGTGTTTTCCCATAATGAAAACAGGGCTCAAGAGTTACGTACAATGTAGCATCGTTAAAAAGATTGTGGGCGTGGGTTTGAAGATAGTTGTGTAGATGCAAAGCTTGAGTGATGGGTAAAATGTCAGAATCTTTTGTGAGGCGGTAGTAGGCCTCTTTAAGAGCTAATACCTCAGCGTGGGGACCGCCGGCTTCTTGATGAGCGGCGATAGAGAGGAGGCGACCCTCTTTTAAAACCGCCGCACCGACAGCTGGATTGGGGTAGGTAAGACACTGATATTTCCAAGCCTCATCCAAACAGGCCTGCATATAAAATTCATCAAAATTTACCATTCAAAATAGGTTTTAGCACCTGCAATCTCATCAAAACCAAGGCGCTTTTCTCCCTCTTTGGTCTGTACCACAATCTCCTTGGCGTTCCCACTTTTTAACTCTCCCTCAATAACATCGCCTTGGATCGTGGTAATACGTACTTTTTCTCCTATAGAGTTTTGAAAATGTTCCGGTTTTTTGAGTTTACGCTCCACTCCGGGCGAGCTTACTTCCAGGTTATAGTCGCCGCTTACGGGAGGATTGACATCAAGTAGCGGCGAGACCAGATTGGAGACCTCAACACACTTTTGTAGATCCACCCCCTTAGGATGGGTGATAGTGACTCGATAGATGGTCTTTCCCCTCTCAGTGAGTGTTTCGATATCATAAAGCTTCGCCCCACAACTCTCCACCATCTTTTTAATCTCTTGCTCTAGACTCACTTATTGTCCTTTATCTTTTCAAAAAGTTCCTCAATTCTTTGCTGATTTTCAAGCGATTCGTCAAATTTGAAATGAAGCTTGGGACATTTAAACCATCCGCTCGATTCCAAGCAATACCCTTGGATGATTCCAGAAGCTCGCTTGAGATGCTGCAAAATCTCTTTTTGCTCCTTTGGAGAATAGATCGACTTATCTATATAAACTTCGGCATCGTACATCCCGCGCTTTACGTCTACCTCTGTCACCGTCAAACCTTTAAGCTTCTCATCGTTTAGCGTGCCAAGCGCTTCACAGATGAGCTCTCTAAGCAACGATGCGGCCCTTTTTTCTTTGAGTCCTTTTTTCATTTTCATCATCTCTCCTATAGCGTGGCGGCCTCTTCTATCTCTTTATAGGCTTCGATCACATCGCCTACTTTAATATCGTTGAAATTTTCAAGCATTATACCGCACTCATACCCTTTACTCACCTCTTTGACATCCTCTTTAAAGCGCTTAAGCGAAGCGATACGGCTGTTATTGTATACTACTACGCCATCGCGTATTACCCTTGCCTTGGCGTTTCGCTCAATTACTCCCTCTGTAACCATACATCCAGCCACTGTACCCACTTTTGGTACGACGAAGATCTCGCGTACCTCCGCTTGACCGATAGTTTCTTCTTTAATAATTGGGCTAAGCATTCCGCTCAACAAGGCTTTGACCTCATCAATGAGATCGTAAATAATAGAGTAGGTTTTTATCGTTATGCCAAGCTGTTTGGCTTTTTCTTTTACATTACCCGTAGGGCGTACGCCAAAGCCCAAAATTACGGCATTTTCGCTCGCATCTGCCAGCGTTACGTCGCTTTCGCTAATAGCGCCCACGCCCGAATGGATGATATTAACCTTGACCTCTTCGTTTTTTAATTTTTCAAGGCTACCCTTGATAGCCTCTAAGCTTCCTTGGGTATCGGCTTTGATAATAACGGGCAATTTTTTAAGCTGTCCTTCTTTTACGAGCTGACTCAGCTCTTCAAGGCTCACTTTTGTCGTTTTTGAGAGCTCTTTTTGCCGCTCGTACTCGGCTCTACGCTCAGCATACATTCTGGCTTCTTCCGCATCTTTAACCGCTACTAAAATCTCTCCCGCAGGCGGCACCTTATCTAGACCTACCACCATACCCGGTTCGCTGGGACGGCGCTCTTTGACCATTTTGCCAAGATCGTCCACAATGGCCCGTACCCGTCCAAAAGCCACGCCGCATACCACATGGTCGCCTACTTTTAGTGTCCCGTTTTTGACGATGACGGTGGCTACCGGTCCTCTCCCTTTTTCTAACGAGCTTTCAATCACTACGGCTTTGGCCTCTCGTTTTGGATTGGCTTTGAGCTCCATAAGCTCAGCTTGCAGCAAAATGGTATCGAGCAGATCCTCCACACCTTGCCCCGTTTTGGCGCTTACTTCTACAAATTCATACTCACCGCCCCATTCTGTAGGCGTGATGCCAAGCTCGGCCAGCTGGGATTTGACAAGATCGGGATTGGCGTCGGGCTTGTCTATTTTGTTGATAGCCACGATCATAGGCACATCGGCGGTTTTGGCATGGTTGATAGCTTCTATCGTTTGCGGCTTGACCCCATCGTCGGCAGCTACCACGATAATAGCGATATCAGTAGCCTGCGCTCCACGGGCTCGCATCTGGGTAAAGGCTTCGTGGCCCGGGGTGTCGATGAAAGTAATTTTCTTGCCATCTTTTTCGATCATATACGCACCAATATGCTGGGTAATGCCTCCAGCCTCCCTTTGGGCTATTTTGGAGTGGCGGATATAGTCGAGCAAACTGGTCTTTCCGTGATCCACATGGCCCATAATCGTGATCACCGGCGGTCGCTCCTCTAAATAGTCGTCCTTCACGCTATCGTATACCCGTACGTAATCGAGCTCTTCAAGGACATTTTTTATTTTGACCTCGAGTCCAAATTCCTCGGCTAGGATCTCAAGCGTATCTTTGTCCAAAAAGTCGTTTTTGGTAGCCATCATGCCAAGATTAAAAAGCACTTTGATCACTTCGCCCACACTCTTACCCGCTTTTTCGGCAAACTCGTAGACCCGTACCTCTTCGGGCACCTCTACTACTGTAATTTCTTGAGCAACTTTTTGCTCTTTTTTCTTTCTCTTCCTCTTCTTGCCCCGACTAATGCCTTGCTGCTCTATGTTAAAACTTTTGCGTGCCACTTTTGGCTGAGCTTTTTTTTCTTTTTTGGCCGTCTCTTTTTTTTGCTCTTGCTCAACTTTTTCTAGCTCTTCGCTAAAGTCGGGTAGGATAACCATCTCGTTATCAAGCTCCATACTCACTTCACTTAAATTTCTATCCTCTAAAATCTCTATGCGTTTGCCCTCACTCTTCTTGGTCACAGGAGTGCTTTTTTTAGCTTTTTTACTCTTCCTTTTAAGCTCTAGCCTTTCGCTGCTCTCTTGCTCTTTTTTAGCAACTTTTTGCGAGGCTGGCTCTGGTTGAGGTTTTCGCTTTTTCTTGACGATGACAAGCCCTCTTCTTTTTGTTAAAGAAGGGGGAGTCAAAGATTCAGCGGCGCTACTTTTTTCGTTTTTTGCCTTTTTCTCCTTAGCCTCTCGTGTAGCTTCGTTCTTCTCTTTTTCGATCTTTTCTATCGATTCTTGCTTTTGTGCTTGGCTGGTTTGATCCTTTGCCAAGGAAAGGGATTTGGCTTCAGCTTTGAGGGGAGCTTGCGGTTTGGCTTGCACCTCTTTGTTTGCCTCTTTTTTCTCTTCTTGCCCCGCTTTTGGAGTCTCTTTTGTTTTTTTTACCACTTGCGGCTGAGGCTTTGGACTCTTGGGAGCCTCGCCACTCATAATATATTCGGTCAATTTTTCGGCTTCTTCAAAAGTAACCGTACTGGAAGCAGCTTTTACCTTGTATCCGAGCTCTTTTGCCTTTTCCAATACGTCTTTAGGTTTGAGACCGAGTTCATTGGCAATCTCATGGATTCGTACTTTATCCATTATCAATTATCTCCTTTAACATTTTCAAAGCCGAAATTGGATCCATCTTGCAGATACGAGCGAGACTTTTTGATAATTTCTTATCGTCTAGACAGGATTTGCATATATAAAAACTTCTGCCATCTCCTGCGAACCAGACGAGTCTTTTCTCTTTGCACTGAAGTCTATAGAGGTCTTCTTGGTATGATCTTGTTTTGCAATGTATGCACATTCTTACCGGCTTTGACATTAGGGGTAATTATATCAAAAAAAAGAGCCAATCAAAAATTTAGCTCCGCTCGTCTACAATAAGCCCCTCGTTGTCAAAGTCAAGTATCTTGATCCGATACGCTGGAAATTTCTCTTTTAATAGATGAGCCAAAGGGTGGGCGTGCTCTTTGTAGGTCATTGAAAAAAAAGTAGAGCCGCTACCAGAGAGGGTACTCATCAAAGCGCCGTTATCCAAGGCGATACGCTGCAGCTCAAAAAGCTCTGGCAAAGCCCGCATCCTTAGATCTTGATGGAGACGATCTTTGGAGGCGACTCGCAGCATATCCCACCGCTCGGAAAAAAAAGCGGCGGTAAGAAGTGAACTTCTTGAGACGTTGTACACCACATCCGAAGTAGTATAACGCTTTGGAAGTTTGGAGCGGGAGTGATGGGTGGAGATCGGCCGATTTGGAATGGCGATGACAGCTTGTAAACTTGAGGGTATCGCTTTTTTTAGGCTGTGGACCTTGTGGCCCTCCACCGCAGAGACGGTAAACCCTCCCATCACCGCTGGTGCAATATTATCTGGATGGGGCTCGTAACCCAAGGCCAGATTTAAAAGCCGCTCTTTAGAAATATGGACTCCGGCCATGGCGTAGGCTGCGGCGATTGCGCTTACGATCACCGCCGAGCTACTGCCAAGTCCTCGAGAGAGGGGGATTTTATTGATAAAAGTAAAGCGAAACTTGTCCATATGGCCCGTAAGTTTTCGATAGTGCTCGCTAAAGATGGAAATAAACATATTATTCCCCTTGATGCGAGGATTGTTTGCCCCCTCCCCTTTGATCGAAATACTAAAAAATTTGCTCCGTTTTATACGCACGACATTACGCAGATCCAACGCAAGTCCTAGCGTATCGAATCCCGGACCCAGATTGGCGCTAGTAGCAGGCACGCTAATGAACAACTCTTAACCCTTTACTGCCGGCAAGATATACAGCGGCGAAATATCGTCACTACACTCCAACTCTTTAAGCCTTTTGGGCAAAACAAACCTAGAGTTGGGTGGGACGTCAAACTTTTTGGTCACAATTTTACCATTTTCTTTGACAAAGTAGAGATTCCCAAAGGCTTTGATAGGTGCATTTTGATTAAAAGCAAAGGCTTCACATCCAAAAAGCTCGATCCCTTTGGCTATTTGTAATGTTTTTAAAAAGATATAGACAAGCTTAATAGACATAAAACTGCCCGGACCTTTGGCAAAGTAGACACGTTCCACCTCATACTTGGCCAAAATATCTTTAAAAATTACGGGGAGAGCCTCGCTCGTCTTTTGCGCAGTCTGAATCTTTTGCACCAATCGACCCTTTTGATATATTCCTACCAATAGGGGGGAGGAGAGGGCAACGAGGGCAAGATCAGCCCTACTCTTTTGCGTAGGCTGCCCCAATCATATACCCCTTTGTGGTTTTTGGCTCTACTTGAATGATCTCATAATTTTGCGCATCAGCGAGTACTTTTTTGGTTAACAGATGGTTAAGATGATGGCTTGCCGCAAAGGCTTCGTACTCGCCCATGACCGCCATACCAAGGAGCGAAAGATCCCCGATAGCGTCAAGAATCTTATGGCGTACGAATTCATCCTCAAATCGTAACCCCTCGGGATTTAAAATACGTTTTTCATCCAACACTATGGCATTATCCAAACTGCCGCCCAAAGCCAATCCTTGACTTCGTAAATACTGCACTTGATGTAAAAATCCAAAAGTCCTCGCTCTTGCTATCTCTTCGACGTACGAATTTGTCTCAAAATCGAAACGATAGCGCTGTGTACCAATAACAGGATGATCAAAATCGATGGTAAAATCAAGGGCAAAACCCTCCGATGGACGAAGGAGAGCATACTTATCTTTCTCTTGAACTTTGATCTCTTTTTTAATTTTTAAGATCTTTTTTGGAGCGTTTTGTATGCGAAGACAGGCTTCGTCTAAAAGCATACAATACGCAATTGCGCTTCCATCCATTATAGGGACTTCATCATTATCAAGAGTGATGAGCAAATTATCTATCCCATAGCTATATACCGCACTCATAAGATGCTCGATCGTTGAGACGCTCACGCCCTCTTTACCGATGACCGTAGCCATTTTTGTATCTACTACATTTTTGGCAGATAGAGGGATTTTGATATTTTTATCTTTTCTGTAAAAAACTATTCCGCTGTTTTTTGGCAAAGGCTCCAATCTCATCTGTACCGGAACGCCTTTGTGCAATCCGATACCTACTAAATCTACGCTTTTTGCAATAGTTCGCTGTTTCATAGGCCATCCTTTACAATAACTACCCATTGTAACAAAATTCTTACTCGGTGTCTATTACTTTTTTGGCCTCTTGCATAATGGTAGTAACATGATCTTTGATCCATTTTTTGTCCATCCACTCCGCTGGCCGTACCTCGATGCCTTGAACCAAAACCCCAAAATGGAGATGATCGCCCAAAGCCAGTCCCGTCCTGCCGGTTTTGGCTATCACTTCCCCTCGCCGCACTTTCTCCCCTTTTTTGATAAATAAAGCGGAGCAGTGCCCATAAAGAGTGTACAGCCCAAGTCCGTGGGAGATAAGGGGCATATTGCCGTAAATGCCGTTATAGTTGGCAAAAACAACAAGGCCGGGATTACTCGCTTTGATTGGGGCGTGTTTGATACTGGCCAAATCCAACCCCATATGGTATGATTGGCTAACAAGTTGCCCTTGATAATAGTAAAAGCGATGATCTCCAAAGCTTGCTACGGGAGCGGCGTTTTTAAGAGGATAAAAGGGTCGGATATCAAAATCGCTTATTCGCTCTTGGGGTACTTTGGAGCTTAGGCGATGGATTAACTCTTCGTTTTTTTTGCGAAGCGTTTCGTTGACAAACTTAAACTTCTCTAAAGGGCTCATCCCTTTGGTTTCTGGATACTCCTCGGCCAAACTCTCCACTTTACCTTTTAAAAAGCTCTCGGTCAGATGGATAACGCTTTGTTTATACGTGCGGTTTTTGAGATACAAAGGTATATGGGCTCTACTTTTGTTGCCCGCTTTGTCAAAGGCTATAATATCAGCCCGAAAGCTCTTTTGGGTGATTGGCCAAGCGATCAAAGCCACATAATAACCCTTTTTGTAAAAGGGTTGAGCCAAAAATTTCTTTCCAAAATTGGTTTTGATAAAAAATTTATCCAAATTATCGTCCGTGCAGTGAAAGACTGCAAGGGCGCTACCCCCTTTGGTAATGGAGTAAGAATTGGTCACGATAAAAAGATCGGGTTTTTGGCGATCGATGATTATTTGTACATCTTTATGGGCGCGATTGCCTAAGAAGTAGTTCCAAAAGCTTTTATCCTGTACGTTGATGCTTAGAGTCGCTCTATTTTGGGGAAATTCCAAAGTAGCTGGCTGCTTAATGGCGATCTCGATCTTTTTTAAGGGATTGGAGAGAGTGGCGGTATCGATCGTCTCTCTTTTTTTGCCGTCGCTTATAACTACTTGATAAGACTTGATACCGGAGTTGTCCGTAAGAGTTAGCTTCAAAGGTTTTTTGAGGTTCCAATAGATTTTATCCTGTATCGCAATCTTTGGTTTTTCTCTCTCAAAGGCTTCTGCGGTAAAAATAAAATAGCCAAGCGCCGCAACGCCAAGTACTCCCCCAATTGCTAGATACAAACCCTTTTTACTCCTTTTTCTCACTCCATCTCCTTTTTAATAGCCTCTAAAAGTACATGCAGCACTCTATCAAAATCGTGTAAATCGCTTATAAATCCGGCTGCTCTTTTGTGTCCTCCACCGCCAAAAGCTACGGCGATCTTGCCCACGTCCACCCGCTCTTTGGAGCGCATAGAGACCTTGATGCGTCCATCTTCCTCTTCTCTAAGCAGTAGCGCCACCTCTACGGTGGCTAAATTTCTAGCCATATGCAAAGCCTCCTCGCCCATCTCTTTGGTCGCACCCGTTTGGGCTAGCATTTGCTGGGTCAGACGCAAAGAGGCTACTTTAGCATTCAAATGCAGCGTTAGGGTCTGCAGTACCAGCGGCAAAAGGCGCAGTTTACTCAAAGGCTCTCGCATTGCAAGCATTCTGGCCACCCACTCGGGGCTTGCTCCCTTTTCGCACAACTTTTTGGCTAACTCAAAAGTTCTCGCCCCTACCCCCTCATATTTGAAAAAGCCCGTATCATCCACAAGCGCGGTGTACAAAGATATGGCCGACTCTTTTGGGATAGGCATACCGCCCTTTTCCAAAAGAGCATACACTACCTCACCAGTAGCCACGGCAGCCGGATCGACAATGTTGATATCGCCGTACATCGTATTGCTTCGGTGATGGTCAATATTGATCAAAAAAAACTCTTTTTTCTCGATCCCTAACCGATCGAAACTGCCGCAGTCAAAGCTTATCATCAAATCGTAGCGCTTGGGCAACCCCTTTTTTATCTTGTCGATACCGGGCAGGAAGTCTAGATTGTAAGGCAGTTTGGTGGTATTGATCACACTTGCCCTTTTGTTTAGAGCTAAAAGCGAGTGATAAAGCCCAAGAGCGCTGCCTAGCGTATCGGCATCGGGATCGATGTGCGTAAGTAGTACGATATGGCGCGCCTCTTTAATTTTTTGGATCGCTTGTGTAATAGCCTCTTTCATTACGCTTCGATCTTCATCGAGATATCGGGCCATGTAGCTTGATGGACGATGCTACCGCTGCTGACGGCATCTACGCCCGCCTCGGCATACTGGGCGATGGTCTCCAAGCTTACGTTGCCGCTGGCTTCAACGAGTACTCTTGGATACCTTTCATTGCGGTACTCCACCACCTTTTTGATCTCTTCTAGCTCCATATTGTCGCACATTACTATATCGGCTCCCGCTTCCATCGCCTCTTTGGCCATCTGCACATTCTCGCACTCTATCTCGATTTTGGCGGTAAACGGGATCTTGGCTCTGGCTTTTTGGATAAATTCACCAAGGGGCTCCTCAAGAGTACGAAGATGGGTGTCTTTGATCATCAAACAATCATCCAATCCAAAGCGGTGATTGACCACGCCGCCCATGCGCGCCGCATATTTCTCAAACTCCCTTAGATGCGGTCTTGTCTTTCTGGTATCGAGCACTTTGATTTTTCCGCCCGCCGCTTGGACGAAAGTTTTGGCTTTAGTAGCGATGGAGGAGGCGTGGAGGATGGTATTAAGCAGCGTACGCTCGGCTTTGAGCAGCGTTACCGAATCGCCAAATACCCTTGCAATCGTCTGACCTGTATCGAACTCTTCACCATCTCCTTTTTCCCATACGATATCAAATCCTAACAGACTTGCCAATGCATCCGCATAGGGTACGCCCGCCAAGACTCCCTCGGATTTGGCCACGATCTTTCCCGCCGCCTTTTTAGGCTGGGCCACTCTTGCAAACAGATCTCCCCTACCAACATCCTCAGCCAAAGCCTTTTTCATAAAATCTATTGCTTCCATCTATCCCTCCACATACTCAAACATACGCTCTAGTGCCACTTTAGCCCACTTAATCGTCTGCTCATCCACAAAAATCTCGTTCAAAGGGGCCCCTTTTTCAATTCCTTGCAAAACTGCAAGGAGATCTTCTAAACTCGTTTCGTTCATTGTCGGACATTCGGGCTTAGTTGATGAGAGGACATAGGTGTTGGCGGGTCTGAGGCGGTGGACGAGATTGTATTCTGTTCCCACCGCCACCTTTTGTTCGGGTGGCAGACTTTGGACATACTTGATAATCTGGCTGGTCGAGCCCACAAAATCGGCGGCTTCACAAACAGCTGGATCACACTCTGGATGGACGGCTATTTTGATGCCCGGATAGCGTTTGCGGAAAAACTCAACATCTTTGAGGGTAAAGAGCTGATGCACCGAGCAAAAGCCGTTGTAGCAGATAATATCGGCCTCCTTGATCTTTTGTGGCTCGTCGATACCGATCACCGCACTCTTGAGTCCCATCTGGCGAGCCACGTTTTGCCCAAGACAGCGATCTGGCACGAACAAGATCTTCTTGCCGCTTTGCAACGCCTTTTGGATGATCTTGACCGCGCTGGAGCTGGTACAGACCGCTCCGCCCATCTGCCCCACTTTGGCTTTGACCTCGGCACCGCTGTTGATGTAGGTGATGGGCAAGATCTCCTCTTTTTTGATGCCGGCTCTCTCCATCGCTTCGATAGATTGATCGAAATAGGTACTATCGATCATGCGAGCCATAGCGCAACAAGCGATCTTTGGCATTACCACCCGCTTTTGAGGAGCGAGGATCTTTACGCTTTGGCCCATAAAACCTACTCCACAAAAGAGAATCCACTCGTTTTGACTCTCCTTTGCCCTTTTGGCCAATTCTAAACTATCGCCGGTGAGATCGGCTACCTCAAATACCTCATCTTTTTGGTAATAATGGGCCACAATCGTCACGCCAAGCTTCTCTTTTAGCTCTTTGATTTGTTGTTGTATACTTTGAATGTCGCTCAAATGCTGCTCCTTGTAGTAGCCATTTAGCTAATTTTAGCTAAAATTATACACTGAATAGTTCAAATCAAAAATCGTCGTCAAGCAAATTGTACAGCTTCGATCGCCGAGTACCAAAGTAAAGGTCATCAATGGATTTTTTGAGTAATCCCAACGTGCTGTTTTACATCGCAGCCTATCTTATAGGCGGTATCCCTTTTGGCTATATCTTGGCCAAAATCTTCGCAAAAGTCGATATCAAACAAAAAGGCTCTAAAAGCATAGGCGCTACCAACGTGCTTCGAGTAGTCAAGGAAAAAGATCCCAAATTGGCTAAAAAGCTGGCTATTGCCACCGTTGTTTTTGATGCATTAAAAGGAGCGGTGCTCGTCCTTTTGGCTAAACTCTTAGGCTTTCCTCCGGCGGTATGGTGGATGGTGGGCATTATGACGGTACTAGGCCACTGCTACAGCCCCTTTTTAAAATTTGAAGGGGGCAAGGGAGTAGCTACGGGTATGGGTGTGCTGCTTGTACTGCTGCCTATTGAGACGCTCATAGGTATAGTAGTCTGGGCCATCGTAGCCAAGATAACCAAAATCTCCTCGTTGGCTTCTTTGAGCGGTTTGGCGGCTGTGGTAATTGCAAGCTTTATTATTCATCCAGAGCTTCCTTATGTGCGCTCCCATGCCCCGTTATTGCTGTTGGCATTCATTATCTTTTATAAACATCTACCCAACATCAAGCGCCTCATCACGGGCCAAGAGCAAAAGGTGGCCAATGGAGTATAGGATCGATATCGAACAGATCGAATTTTATGCAGTACTTGGTATCTTGCCCAAAGAGCGATCCATCGCTCAAAAAGTGCTAGCCCATGCCACCCTTTGGTACGACTACTCCGACAAAGGGTACATCGACTACACCAAAGCGGCTTGGCTCATCAAAAGCAATATCCAACAAAAAAAGTTTGAACTTTTGGAGGAGGCTCTGTTTGATACGCTTAAGCTTTTACACAAAAACTTTCCGACTATCAAAAAGGGCTCCTTGCGCATTACCAAACCCCAAATTCTTTCCGACGCCACCCCCTCGGTGAGCTTAACTCTTAAATTTGACTAAAAAAATTTTTAAAAAAAGCTAAAAATTTGTTTAAATCAAGCTAAAATTGTGCTATAATTTGAATACTTTTTAAAAAATCAGAAGGGGCGGATGTATGCGAATCCTCATAGTCGAAGATGAAGTGACACTCAATAGGACTCTTGCCGAAGGGCTTAAAGAATTTGGATACCAAAGCGATATCAGCGAATCTCTTAAAGATGCACAATACTATCTCGATATTAGAAACTATGACCTCATTCTTGTTGACTGGATGCTGCCAGATGGAAGTGGACTTGAGCTTGTGACACAAGTCAAACAAGAAAACCCAAAAACCATTGTTATCGTCCTCTCGGCTCGTGACGACAAAGAGAGCGAGATCGAGGCACTGCAAGCTGGAGCGGATGACTATATCCGAAAGCCCTTTGATTTTGACGTTTTGGTAGCGAGAATCGAAGCAAGACTTCGATTTGGCGGCAGCTCCATTATCGAGATCAAAGAGCTCATCATCAATCCAGAAGAAGAGAAGATCCTCTATAAAGACAAAGAGATAGAACTCAAAGGAAAACCCTTTGAGGTCCTGACCCACCTTGCCCGCCACAAAGATCAAATCGTCTCTAAAGAGCAGCTTCTTGACGCCATTTGGGAAGAGCCAGAGCTCGTCACTCCAAATGTCATCGAAGTGGCTATTAATCAGATTCGTCAAAAGCTGGACAAGCCCCTTGGCATCCAGACTATCGAAACCGTCCGTAGACGGGGATATAGATTTTGCTATCCTCGCAAAGCCTAAGAACCAAACTTCTTATCCGATTGGCGATAGCCTCGGCTATCCTGATCGCTCTTTTTTCTCTCGTCATTTACAAAGCCATTTCCTCTTCGCTCTATCAAGAGATTGAAGATCAGCTGCTCAAGCAGGCCAAATATATCCAAGCCACATCCAAAAATTACCACTCCGGTCAAAGGATCGATAGCTCTTTTTTAAAAAAGACTCTCAATATCTCCATCCAAATTCAAAAAAAACCGCCAAATATAGACGATATAACTTTTGTTACCTACGAAGACCCAAAAAACCACCGAACCTATATGGTGCTGTACTATCCCTACGATTTTCAAGAGCAGACCTTTTTAAAAATTACCAAAGATATAACCTCGCTACACCAGCTTATGTCCAAACTCTATCGCATCATCGTTTTTACTAATATTTTAGCCTTTTTGTTTATCATCTTTTATGCTGCTCTACTCTCCAACTACCTCACGCGCTACATTACCAACTTGACCAAAAAACTCTCTTCGATGAACGAGAATATGCTCAACCCCATAAAACTAAAAAATCTCCCCTATGAATTTCAGCCTCTAGGCGAGTCGATCAATATGCTTATCAATCGCATCCAAACTTTTGTCAAGTATCAAAAAGAGCTCTTTATCGGTATCGCCCACGAGCTAAAAACTCCGCTGGCTGTGATGAAGCTTAAAAACGAGGTGACTCTTATCAAAAAACGAAGCCCCCAAGAGTATATCCAAACCATCAAGCTCAATATCCAGACTATCAACGAGATGAATAAAATGATAGAAAACCTGCTCAAAATCGGCCGCCAAGAGAGCGATCAGTTTGAACCTCCAGTACAGATGGATCTCATAGAGTATCTGCGTCAAAAAAGTGCCAATTATGAGCTGTTGGCAAAAAATGAGAATAAAAAGATCATTACAGATTTCAAACCTGCCAGCTACTGCGCTACCATCCAACCGACGCTGCTCAACCACATTATCCAAAATTTCGTCCAAAACGCCATCAAATTTACCAAACCCAACGGAACTATCATCTTACGTACTCTGCCGGTGTTTGGAGGCATAAAGATAGAGGTTATAGACGAAGGACCCGGCATAGATGAAACGATGGATCTTTTCGCCCCTTTCAAAAGAGCTGGAGACAAGAGTGGAGTGGGACTGGGACTTTTTTTGGCAAAGAGTGCGGCGGACGCTATGGGGGCAAAGATTTGGATCAAAAATCGTAAGGATGCTCAAGGAGCTATCGCCACACTCTTTATCCCAGATAAGCTTGCTTGCCCTCTTAGTTAATATTTAAAGTTTATTTAAGCTATATTGGGTTATAAATCGTTTCAAACATTTTTTGAGGGGGACAAATGTCTTTAATGATAACTGAAGAGTGTATAGCGTGCGATGCGTGTAGAGAGGAGTGTCCTACACAAGCGATCGAAGAGGGGGATCCTATCTATATCATCGATCCCGATCGATGCACTGAGTGCGTGGGATTTTATGACGAACCGGCTTGTGTGGCTGTCTGTCCGGTAGATTGTATTGTACCAGACCCAGATAATGTGGAGACCATAGCCGAGCTCAAATATAAATATCAGCAAATTATCCAAGAAGAGGATTGATGGCCAAACGGGTGGCCGTCATCGATATCGGCTCCAACTCGGCCCGTATGATCGTGGTGGAGCGCACGAGTCGATACGGCTTTTATCTGCTCAACGAGACCAAAAGCCGCGTTAGAATCAGCGAAGGAGCCTACGAACACGGCGGTATACTCCAAGAGAGGGCTCAGCAACGGGCATTGGCGGCTTTACGAGAGTTTTTACATATCGCCAAAAGCTACAAAGTGCGCAAAATCCTCTGCGTCGCCACCTCTGCCGTACGGGACGCTCCAAATAAAGAGAAATTTTTGAGACGGGTCAAAAAGGAGCTAGGACTTCATATCAAAGTACTTGACGGCAAAACTGAAGCACTCTTAGGCGGTATCGCTGCTGCGAATCTTTTACCCATTACCGAGGGTATCACCATCGATATAGGCGGCGGCTCCACCGAGCTAGCTCTCATCCAAAACAAGCGGGTGGTAGACACCATCTCTCTTGATCTTGGGACCGTGCGGCTCAAAGAGCTCTTTTTTGACAAAAAGGCCAACATCAAAGAGGCAATCGCCTATATTCACAATGAGCTAGAGCGCGTACCACCCCATTTTACCGCGGAGCTGGCCATTGGGATAGGAGGGACGATCCGAGCCCTCTCCAAGGCCATTATGGCTAAAAACGACTATCCTTTGCCAAAACTCCACGCCTTTACCTACGAGTTTGACAAAGAAAAAAAGTTCATCGATAAGATCATAAGCGCTCCGATTAAAAGCTTAAAAAAATTTCATATCAAAAAAGATCGCTACGATACGATCAAAGAAGGAGCTCTCATCTTTCGAGAGATGGTACGCCATATCGGCGCCAAAAGGGTAATGACGAGTGGTGTTGGGGTGCGAGAAGGAACTTTTTTAAAAGATCTTTTGCGAAATAGCGCATACCGATTTCCCGCCAATTTTGAGCCAAGCGTCAAAAGCTTGATGGATCGATTTTGTATGCAAGAGTCCATCGCCAAATGTCTGTACCGCTTCTCTTCCCAAATCTACGATGTGCTCTATCCTTATTTTGATCCCGCACAAGAGCATAGACACAATCTGCTTATAGCCGCCAAATTGGCAAATCTTGGCGTAAAAATCGATTTTTACGACCATCACAAGCACAGCTCCTATATCATCCTCAACGATTTAGAGTATGGCGTTACCCATGAGCAAATAGCCACCATCTCCACGCTGGTGCGCTTCCATAAAAAAAAGCTTCCCTCAAAAACTCACCTCAAGAGCCTAGCGCCCCTGCTCCCCTCTACCAAAACGATCAACTGGCTTAGTTTCATTCTCACTTTATCAGAAGTACTCAATAAAGACCTCAGCTGCCCAGATTTTGAGCTCTTGTACGCTAATAAGGCGCTCACTATCATCAGCGAGCACCCCTTTTATTTAGCCAAAGAGGAGATCAAGACTTTACAAAAGCCTGAGAGCTTTGCGATCTTGTTTAAAACCTTGAGCCGATACTAAACTCAAAATCTGAAGTCCTATCATCGCTTTTGGCGTTAAGAGCTTTTGCAAAAACGAGCTGGAGCGGTCCCATCGGACTGATCCACTCTAGTGCCATACCTGCCCCACTTCGAGTAATCTGGGTAAAGCTATCCTCTCCCACTCCGCCATAATCCACAAAGAAAGTCAAGCGCATGTTGGGATTGTTGCTCATCATAGGAATGCTAGCCTCTAGCGAAGTAGAGAACATATACTTGCCCCCAATGAGTCTACCCTCACTATCTTTGGGAGACAAAGAGGCGGTTTGATACCCTCGAAGGGATCGAAGACCTCCTAGATAAAACTTTTCAAAAACGGGCAAATAGCCGTTGTCATAGACATATCCTACCCGACCTTTGAGCCTAAGGATCAGATCGTAATCTATCATATCCTCCAAACCATAGTAGTACGCAGCTTTGAGGTAACTTTTGATATATTTCTCATCTCCTCCAATTCCGGCATACTCTACAGAAGCATAGGCCGCCACGCCATGTCGTGGAATGTAGTAATCGTCGGTATTATCAAAGCTAAGAGCTGGAATCAGAGCACTTTTGGTATATTTGCCCTCTTGAAAATAGACATTGTCGTAATTGACGTCGGTGAGTTCGTTTTGTTCGTAGGCGTAGGTAAGAGTGCCGGAGAGATGTCGATTAAAACGATGCCCCACGCTCAGGGAGGCTCCTTTGCGATCTTGTGTATAGTCGTAGTACTCAAATCGTGAATTATAGGCATTAAAGCCTAGGCTATAATCACTATCAAAAACCCTCGGATTTTGGATACCTAGGTTAAAACGCAAGGATTTAGAGGAGAAATCGATCTGAAAATTGCCATTAATCCCGCTTCCAAAGATATTTTTGTCGTTGATGCTTGCATTGATGATAAAGCCTTCATAGGAGCTGTATCCTCCCCCTATCATAATGCTGCCCGTTGGCATCTCCTTGACGTTGACCAACAGATCGAGTTGATTGGGTCCTACGCGTCGCTCTTCTATGCGTACATCGGAAAAAAAGCCCGTGCGCCGCAAAGCGTTTTTAGACTCCACCAGATCGGTATAGCTGTATACGTCCCCCGGAGCTAAATAGACTTCTCGCCTAATGACTCGATCCAAAGTACGCTGGTTGCCCGATATGATAACGTTGTGAATATAGACTTTTTGACCCGGATCGATAAGATAACGGATCTTGACGGTGTGATGTTTTTCGTCTTTGATGTAATCTGGCACAATACGCACATATGCATACCCTTTATCAGCCAAGAGGCGGCGAAGGCGTTTGATATCCTTTCGCATCTTTTCTATATTGAAGCGTTTACCGGGTTGGAGGTGTATCTCTTCTAAGAGCCTCTTTTTATCCATCACCGGCTTGAGCAGCTCAATATCTACGCTGCTGACTTTATATGGTTTGCCCTCTTGGATATGATAGCGCAGTTTGGCTCTATAGATATCAAAATCGGCTCGAAGCAGCGGATCGCTCACCTCAACGTCTAGATATCCTTTGGTGAGATAGAGATTTTTGATCCTTGCCGCATCGTACGGGAGTTGATCGAGCTTAAGTTCTCCGCTATCAAAACCTATCATCCATCCAAAGAGCTTGTTACGCTCTTTATTGGCAATGACCTCTTCGATTTGGTCTTTATCAAAGACTTTGGCCCCGCACAATGTGAGCTGATCTATGATGATCTTTTCGCCCTTGTTAACTACAAAGGTGAGTTTAAGGCTATTTTCCCCCACTTTTTGGGTATCAACTTCTACTACCGTGTCGAAATAGCCCTCACTCCTTGCCTTTTGTTTTATTTTCTCTTTGGCTCTTTGAACAGCTTGTTCATCAAATATATCGCCCTTTTTCAATCCCAAAATCAGAGGCAACTCCTCTTTTTTGTTCTCCAAATAACCCAATACCTCTACTTGGGCTATTAAAGGCTTTTCCTTGAAATGAAAAATCAGCTCCCCGTTTTTTTCCTCTACCCAGATATCTTCAAAATATCCTTGAGCATAAAATTTTTTAATAGCTTCATCAATTTTTCGCATATCAAGGGTACTTCCAGGTTCCAATCCCACCATCTCTTGAGCGATAGTGGGAGAGAGATGGAGCAGTCCCTCAAAACGGATCGATCTGATCTGCTCGGCATAAACGGAGCAAAGCGCAAGCGTAGCAACGAGCGAAACTCTTTTGAGCATACGATATACCTTATAGTGGTTTTGTCACTTAGTTTACCAATATTTTGATTAATCTTGATTAAAAGCGTCCGGCGTTATAATAGTTGACAAAAAAGGGATCGATATGAAAGTGGGCATCGTGGGGCTAGGACTTATGGGAGGCTCGCTGGCGCTCGATATCAAAGAGCACGCTCTTGCAAGTCGTATCGTCGGGTACGATCGCAATCCCAAACATAAAGAAGAGGCGCTCAAACTTGGATTGGTGGATGAGGTTTACGAAGAGTTCGATCAAATCAAGCAAGCCGATGTGATCTTTTTGGCTATTCCAGTAGAGGGGATTATCCAAGCGCTCCAAGAGCTTACAGATATCTCTTCTGATACGACTATCATCGATCTTGGAAGCACCAAGGAGCGGATCATACAAAACTGCCCTCCTGTAATCCGGCCTAACTTCGTCGCAGCCCATCCAATGACCGGTACAGAGTATTCAGGTCCCCTTGCGGCCATCAAAGGGCTCTACTACGACAAGATCGTAGTGCTGTGCGATGTGGAAAAAAGCGGCACGCTCCATAAAGAGCGGGCCGAGAATATCTTTGTGGGTATCGGTATGCAGCTGGTATATATGGATGCCCACGAGCATGATCTGCATGCAGCCTACATCAGCCATCTCCCCCACGCCATAAGCTACGCTTTGGCCAACACGGTCCTCAAACAAGAAGACCCCAAAAGCATCCTCATCCTAGCCGCTGGAGGTTTTAAAGATATGAGCCGTCTAGCCAAAAGCAGTCCGGCGATGTGGAGCGATATTTTCAAGCAGAACAAAGCCAATCTTTTGCGCTCTTTGAAAGATTTCAAAAAAGAGCTACGAATCGTCTATGAGCTTATCGAACAGGAGCGGTGGGAGGAGCTCCAAGAGTGGATGCAAAACGCTACCACCTTGCACAAAATCCTATGACTCCAGCCTTTTGAGCAGCGCTTTGATCTTTTTAGAGGGGATTGGGTGTCTTTTACCCTCGTATATCTCCTCGTACAGAGCCTCGGCCATTGCGGCCGCCTCTTTGTCTTTGTCGATATATGGCAGCAGTCGATTGAGTAGCGCCTTTTTACCTCCATACGCAAATTTTGGCCCTCTGATCCGCCTTGCCAACCATACCACAGCCAATACAAGTAGCGTCCCTCCTGCTCCAACGACCAATCCTATCCAAAAATCTCCCCTACTTTTTTGGGCAGAAAGGGGCTTGGAAGAAGAGGGTGTGGAGGAGGCGGCAGCTTGGGAACTCTTTTGAGAA
Organism: Nitratiruptor sp.; assembly: GCA_027036935.1. Taxonomy (GTDB): domain Bacteria; phylum Campylobacterota; class Campylobacteria; order Campylobacterales; family Nitratiruptoraceae; genus Nitratiruptor. The sequence continues at coordinate 38,618 of JALWCE010000023.1, forward strand.
AGTATCGTGATATCTATCTTTTTGGTGGTGAGTTTTTTGAGTCTTTTCTCTTTGAGACTAAAGTAGTCGATCGATAGAGGAGGTATCGTAAAGCTGTGGTCGGCGATAATAGAAAAATGTTGTTCAAATCGTGAGTATAAGCCATCTTTTTTGACCTGCTCGCTGAGCTTTGGCTTATCCTCATAGAGCGTTACGCCTGAAATTGTAAGAGGGATTTTGTCAAGATTTTCGAGATTTCCTCTCCCCTCGATCACCACATCCACGTTAATAGGCTCGTTTGGTTTGGCTTTGGTCTTGTCCACCTTGATCGTGATAGTAAAATCCCCCACCAAATCTACGGGTTTTGGCAAAGGTTTGACCACCACGCTCGCGCTATTGGAGATGACGCTTTTCCATCTAGGAGCCGTGATGGAAAATCCGAAAGTATCGGTGGTGTGATCTGGTATCGCATATTTAAAAATCGCTGGTGAAACATGCAGTACCCCGGGCTTTTGAGGTAGGAGCAAATAGCGAAGCCGTTTGATGAGATACAGACCATGCTCCTCAAGATATTCGCTGTGGCCGCTCTTGATCTCCTTGACCCAAAAGCCATCGAATTTTGGCGGCGTGAAGCTGTAGTCTACGATGCCTAGGTTTCTGCGTAGCTTCAAGACAAGCTCGGCAATGATCGGCTCGCCCACATAGGCCTCTTTTTTATCGAGTTTGAGCGTAAACTGCACGCTCTTGTTTTGAGCAGCTGGGAGTACGATGAGCTGTACAGGCTGGCTTGTATGCTTTTGCCCATCTACTACCGCCTCAAAAGAGGGGATGGTAAGATTGCGATCGGGATAAAAGATGACGATTTCGCTCTTTTGGACTATAAGATTGCCATTTTCCTCTACCACCTGCTCGTTTTGCGTCACGCCGGCAACGGGATAGGGGCCGATACGCTCTATTTTTGGCAAAGTTATGTCGCTGCCGTTGGCTTCTAGCACCAATTTGGCAGGCTCGCCTTGGATGATAGGGTTTTGCTGCAAAAAGACCCGAAAAT
>JALWCE010000023.1:39657-43163 GCA_027036935.1 Nitratiruptor sp.
GATTGGCTGGGGTTTAGTCTGGGCGGCCTCTTGCTTGGTAGACCTTTTCTCGCCCTTTTTCTGTTTTTCTTGGTTCTTTTTGCCACCCTTTTGACCGCTCTTTTGCTCTTTGGGCTTTTTGGGCTGCTTTTTTGGAGCTTGATTTTGTCTATTTGATTTTTTTTGTTGCTTTTTTTGTAGCATCTTTTTGGCAAGCTCTAGATTGTACTTCGTATCTGGGTCGTTTTTAATATGCAAGGCTTTTTGATACATTTGGAGAGCTTTTTTATACTTTTTTAGCTTAAAGTAGCTGTTGCCAAGATTGTGAAGCTTGCGAAATTCTAGCTCTTTATCACTCGTTTGGACTTTGTTGTAGGCTTTTATAGCCTCCGTATACCGCCCAGCTTTATACAAAGCGTTGGCCCAGTCATAGTAGCTTTGAGCCGAGCCTTTGATATGGGCTATCTTCTCATACAGATCGGCCGCCTCCTTGTAGGCCCCCCTTTGATACGCCTCTTTTGCCTCTTTGATGAGCTTAAAATCGGTAAGCCCCGCATGTGCTTGGTATCCTATGAGTAGCGCCACTACCGCCATGCCAAGGCGTGATGGAATGGTAAAAAAGGCCAAAGCCAAAAACAAAAGCGCAAAAGCCAAAAAGTATGGATAGAGCTCCACTTGATCCACGATTTTTTCTATTTTGATATCTTTTTTAAGAGCGCCAAAAGATTGCAAGAGGCGCTCGATATCCTTTTGATCCAAGGTCGCTTGCACAAAGACCCCTCCGGTTGCTTTGGCCAAATCGGCGATATGCTTGTTGAGCTTGGTGATGACGATATGGCCCTTTTTGTCTTTGAGCAGCTGGCCGTTTACTTCGATAGGGGCTCCCTTTTTGGTGGCCACTCCCAGCACGCTGATGCGAAAGCCCTCTTTTTTGGCGTAGGCGATCTCGTCGGAAAACTCTTTTTGATCCCCTCCATCCGTGATCAAAAGCAGGTTTTTAGGGCTTTTTTGGCCAAAAAGGAGCTTGGTGCTCATCAAAGCGGCCAATATATTGGTCCCTTTGAGTGAAAGATATCTAGTATCGAGCTTGTGGAGCAAAAACAAAAGGGCATCTTTGTCGGCGGTAATGGGCGAGACAATAAAAGCGTCTTTGGCAAAGGCTAACAGACCAATGCGCAGATGTCGGCTTTTATCGATAAACTCTTCTATTTTCTTTTTGCCAAACTCCAATCTGTTGGGGTAGTAGTCTTTGGCCAGCATCGAGCGAGAGATATCCAAAGCCACCACCACATCGGCCTTACGGCTTTGGACCTCCACTATCCCTTTTTGATACACAGGCCTTGCCATCGCCACAATCATAGAAAACAGAGCCAAAAAGAGCAAGGTGATACGAAACTCTTTGGAAAGACCTTGATCGATTTTGAGTTTGGCCAAAACTTCAGAGTCAAAAAGGCGCTCGATCATACTTTTGTTTGTCAGTACCAAATACAGCAGCACCAAAGAGGGCAGCAGCATCAAAGGAATGAACTCAAAGCTCAAAAATTTCATCAAAACCCCCGCTTGGAGTAGATATAGATATATCCAAGAAGCGCTAGGATCGCCACGAAAAGCACATAAGGGTAGAGCTGCTCCTTTTTGACGAAATCCCCCGCTTTGATCTGGCTCTTTTCAAGCTTGTCGATAGTGGAGTATACCTTTTGTAAGGTACGCGCATCCTTGGCGTAAAAGTAGTGTCCGCCGCTTTTTTGGGCGATGTAGCGCAAGTAGGCCTCATCTATACCTCTGCGATCCCCGATACCGATGGTGTAGATACGCACCCCATACTTTTTGGCCATTTTGAGCGCCACCTCTATAGGTGTGCGGCTCGCCGTATCGATGCCATCAGTGAGCAAAACGATCACTTTGGATTTGGCCCCAGAGTGCTTAAGCATATTGACGCTCTCTATCAAAGCGTCTGAAATGGCCGTCTTTTGACCGGCTATTCCGATATCAAGATAATCGAGCAGCTTTGCCACTACCTTTTTGTTGAAAGTAAGGGGCGAAGCGATATAGGCAAAGGAGCCAAAGATCACCACGCCGATATTGTCGTTTTTGCGCTTTTTGATAAAGTCTTTGACCAGCTCCCGAACCACGTCAAATTTCCTAAGGGCCGGATTTTGCCTATCAAATCCTTGCTCCGCCATGGAGCCGCTCGCATCGATAGCCAGGACGATATCGTACCCCTTTTTCTTTATCTCCACACTCTTATCGATCGCTACGGGACCGGCTAGAGCTGCGATGGTGCCGATAATGGCAATGGCTTTTAAAAATTCTGGCAAAAAGGCCTTTTTGCCCACGCTCTTTTTTAAAATGTGAAGATGAGGAAAGATCAAAGCGCTCTCTTTTGCCCGACATCGTATCAAACATACGATCGCTATGACAATAAGCACCAATACCCATGGCCGCTCAAAAGCAAAACTACTCATTGTGCACCTGTAAAAAGAGTTTGATCTCTTTTTTCAACTCCTCGCTCAAAGGCGGCACCTCTTTTTTATATTTGTAGGGAGTGAGCTTTTTGACCAGATCCTCATAGAGTCTCGCTTTGCTCTCGTCGCTGACAAGATAGCGTCCATATCGAGTAATTTCATAAGCCACCTTTTTCGCATCCTCCAAATCCAGCGCGCGTAGCCGCTTTTTTATCTCCTCTTTTTTGCTAATCTTTTTTCGAGACATCACTCGAAGTAGTAAATAGACCAGCACCGCCGCCAACGTCGTCGCTACGAGGATAAAAAGCAGATAGAGATAAAAACTATAGTCTGGTATATCTACAAGAGGTTTGATACTTTTAAGCTTTTCCATTATCGCTGTCCAAAAAGTTTCAAAAGCTTCACAAAAGGCTCGTCGTGAGTGTAGATCTTGGTAAAGCGAATAGCGCTTTTGCGAAACTGCTCATACATCTGGTAATCGAGCCGCTTGATCTCTTTTTTATAGGCTTTAAGGGTCGAACCCTCCAGATCCACCGTCAAACTCTCCTTTGTCTCTGGATCGAGCAGATTGATAAAACCGATAGGCTCGGGGGACTCCTCGAAAGGATCTCGCACGACAATGGCTACGACCTCATGCTTTTTGGCCAATACTTTAAAATCGAACTCCTCCAAAAAATCGCTCACTATAAAAACGATCGATTTTCTTTTGATCTGAAAGAGCCGTCTGGCAAGTCCCTCAAAATCTGCCCTTTTGCCAAGAGGAGAGAAATTAAGCACGCTTTGCGCAAAGCGGTGGACGGCTTGGAGATGCTTTGTGGGCCTGATCCACTCATACTCCCTATCAGCATAGAGCAAAGCGCTAAAGTTGTCTTGATTTTTAATAGCCGCATATCCAAGCAGCGCCCCGATCTCGGCCATCACCTCATATTTGAAGCGCTTCGTGCCAAAGTAGGTACTGCCGTTTACCATCAAAGCCACCACCACATTGAGCTCTCGCTCTTCTCGGTAGAGCTTGACATAAGGCTTTTGAAGCTTAGCGGTAACCAGCCAGTCTATCTTTTT
>JALWCE010000024.1 GCA_027036935.1 Nitratiruptor sp.
CTTTAAGGGAAATTGACCTAAAAAGCCACTCAATCTAAAATTTTTGACAATTGCAAAGGGGAGGAGTCCTTTTATTGTTACAAAATTATACATTTACAAAAGGTTATGTTACTAATAGTAACATGATAATAGAGGAACGTCGGTTATTTGGTACAATTGAATGGATGAAAAACTATCTATACAGGAGCGTAAATGGAAGATTTTTTGAAAAAAATGGAAGAGAAACTGCACCACTTTGAGAAATTGGTAGAAAAAGATAAAGAGGAATTAAAAAAAGTGGACGAGGAGTTAGCCACCCTTAAAGAAGAGCTCGCGAAACTTGAAGAAGAGATACTAAAAGTCTCTGAAGAGATCAAAGAGCACGAACACAGAACTCACGAAATTCTTAACAAACTCAAACGTATCCAGCAAGCTACGCTCAAAGCGAAAACCCAGCGAGAGATCGAGATGCTTGAAAGAGATAGAGCAAGACTTCTTAAAGAGCTTCATCAGCATGATCAAGTGATCAAAGAGCTCAAAGAGAGATATGAAGAGCTTACCAATAAGGAGATGAAACTTTTAGATCAAGAGATGGAGTTAGAAGAGAAAAAGGCAAAACTGATCCATGAGAAAGAGCTGCATCTTAGACGACTCGAACATCTTATGGCTCAGTTTCAAAAACGAATCGATCAGTTTCGACACAATTATACCGCCTAAGGAGTAACGATGGGTTTTATCGAAGAGTACAAAAAAGCGGCTGCTGAGAGAGAGAAGTTGGGGATTCCTCCAAAACCCCTTACTGCGGAGCAAGTCAACGAGGTGATCAAACTGCTCAAACAAGTTCCCATAGTAGAAGAAGAGTTTTTAATGGATTTGCTACTAAACCGGGTTCCTCCTGGTGTGGACGAAGCGGCATACGTTAAAGCTGCCTTTTTGCGCGATATCGTCCAAGGACATGCTCAAACAGCGGCAATTAGTCCTAAGCGAGCCGTAGAGATTTTAGGTACGATGCTTGGTGGCTACAATGTAGGACCGCTGGTTGAAGCACTTGATCATGAAGATCCTGAAGTAGCCCAAGCGGCGGCAGATGCGCTTAAAAAGACGCTGCTTGTTTACAACGCTTTTAACGATGTGGTTGAAAAAGCTAAAAGTAACAAATATGCCAAAGAGGTGCTCGAATCTTGGGCAAATGCTGAGTGGTTTTTTGATCGTCCTCCTCTTCCAGAGTCTATTAAAGCGGTGGTTTTTAAAGTACCCGGTGAGACAAATACCGACGATCTCTCTCCAGCAAGCGAGGCGTGGAGTCGAAGCGATATCCCTTTGCATGCGCTCTCTATGCTCAAAGCCAAGATGCCCGATGCCCAAGAGACAATTAAAAAGCTTAAGGAAAAAGGCCTGCCTGTAGCGTTTGTAGGCGATGTGGTAGGAACTGGCTCTAGCCGAAAATCTGGTATTAACTCAGTGCAATGGTGGATTGGTGAGGATATTCCTCACGTGCCCAATAAACGAACGGGAGGGATTATCATTGGAGGCATTATCGCTCCGATTTTTTTTAATACCGCCGAAGATTCTGGAGCTTTACCGATTGAAGCGCCGGTGGACAAACTAGAAACAGGTGACGAGATCGAAATTAGACCCTATGAGGGTAAAATTCTTAAAAACGGCGAAGTGGTAAGCGAGTTTAAACTCAAACCAAATACTTTGCCAGATGAGTATCGAGCTGGCGGGCGAATTCCTATGATTATTGGCCGAGGACTGACTAGAAAAGCAAGAGCTGTTCTTGGTATGCCGGAGGAAAACTTTTTTACCAGACCCGAACAGCCAAAAGGCAAAGAGGGCGTTGGTTATACCTTGGCTCAAAAGATGGTGGGCAAAGCTTGCGGTATGGAGGGCGTGCGACCTGGTATGTATGTAGAGCCTGAGACCTTGACTGTCGGTAGCCAAGATACTACCGGGGCGATGACAAGAGATGAGATTAAGGAGTTGGCGGCTTTGAGTTTTGGTGCCGATTTTGTGCTTCAAAGCTTTTGTCATACCGCCGCTTATCCAAAGCCTGCTGATATTGAGCTCCAGCACACTTTGCCAGAATTTATCACGAGTCGAGGCGGCGTAAGCCTCAAGCCGGGTGATGGGGTTATCCACTCTTGGCTCAATAGGATGGTATTGCCAGATACGGTGGGAACTGGTGGCGATTCTCATACCAGATTCCCTATTGGTATTAGTTTCCCGGCTGGATCTGGGCTTGTAGCTTTTGCGGCAGTAACGGGTACGATGCCGCTTAATATGCCAGAATCTGTGCTTGTGCGTTTTAAAGGGGAGCTGCAGCCGGGCATTACGCTAAGAGATTTGGTAAATGCCATCCCATACTTTGCGATTAAGCAAGGGCTTTTGACGGTTGAGAAAAAGGGTAAGAAAAATATTTTTGCGGGCCGAATTTTAGAGATTGAAGGGCTGCCTTTTTTGAAAGTGGAGCAAGCTTTTGAACTAAGCGACGCTAGTGCCGAGCGAAGCGCGGCCGCTTGTACCGTGCAACTAGATGAAGAGCCGGTCAAAGAGTATATTAAGTCTAATATCACCTTGATAGAAAAAATGATAGAAGCTGGTTATCAAGATGCTAAAACGCTTGAGCGACGCAAAAAGAAGATGGAAGAGTGGCTTAAAAATCCGACCTTGATGAAAGCGGATAAAAATGCCGAATACGCAGCTGTAATTGAAATTGATCTCAATGAAATCACTGAGCCTATCGTTGCGTGTCCAAATGATCCAGACGATGTGGCGACTCTGAGCGAAGTACTCGCCGATCCCAATAGACCGCACAAGATCGACGAGGTGTTTGTGGGAAGCTGTATGACAAACATCGGTCACTACCGAGCGCTTGGAGAGATACTCAAAGGTGAGGGTCAAGTGCCTACACGCCTTTGGATAGCGCCTCCAACTAAGATGGACGAGGAGGAGCTGGTAGAAGAGGGCTATTACTCTGTTTTTGGTACGGCGGGAGCAAGGACTGAGCTGCCTGGATGTAGCCTTTGTATGGGGAACCAAGCAAGAGTACGCGATGGAGCTACCGTATTTAGTACGAGTACGAGAAACTTTGACAATAGAATGGGTAAGGATGCCAAGGTCTATTTAGGAAGTGCTGAATTAGCGGCTGTTACGGCTTTGCTTGGACGTATTCCTACAAAAGAGGAGTATCTTGATATTATTAATAAAAAGCTGGCTGGCAAAGAGGAAAATGTCTACACCTATCTTAATTTCGATCAGATCGATAAAAAGCTCTTGGATGAAATGATCCACAAATATATCTAATGACAAGATGACAAGCCGCCTTGGGGCGGCTTGTAGCTGTATTGGAATCCAAGGAGAAACTAAAAGTTATTGCTCGTATATTACATCCCACGAAGGGTTGAAGCGGAATTGAAAGACTTGGTTGTTGATTGAGAGATTTTGCTTTGGATGTAAAAAATCTATTTGTACTTTATTGCCCAACTCATCCACATAAAAGATTTGCCGCAATATTCCATCTTTTAAAAAGATATTAAAAAGTTTGTCGTTATATTTGGCTTGATAGTGCTTTGGGGTTATTTTTTTTGCGCTTTTGAGTAATTTTTGAAAATCGAAGTTGGGATCGAGTCTTTTGACGAAGACTTGTTCTAAAGCTTTGTCGATAATGATGACTTGATAATTTTTAATATAAATCTCTTTTGGCATTGGAGAGCGATAGATCCACTTAGCTAGATTTGGGGCTTTAAAAAAGAGCTCTCCCTTGTAGTGTAGTGTCTTGTTTTGATCATTGGTGACAGTTTGGATAAAGTCGGAGTGGAAAGTGGTAATTTGTAGTTTGGCATAGGTTAGGCTGCAAGTAAGTGCAATGGCGTAGAATACTTTTTTCATATGCTTTCCTTAAGTTGCTAAGGGATATTATATACCAATTTGTGATAAAATGACAAAATGAAACCAATAAGGATAGCAAAAAATGATCAAGGGTGTAGTAAAAAAAGTTTTTGGCACGAAAAACGATAGAGAGATTAAACGCTATCAAAAACGGGTTAAAAAGATCAATGCACTTGAGCCAAAATATGAAAAACTCTCAGATGAAGAGCTCAAAGGAGCTTTTGAGGAGCTTCGTCAAAAGGTAAAAAATGGTGAAGCCACGATGGATGAGGTGCTTGAGGACTCCTTTGCCATTACAAGAGAGGCGAGTAAGCGTGTCTTAGGCATGCGTCATTATGATGTACAGCTTATCGGTGGGATGGTTTTGCATGAGGGCAAAATAGCCGAGATGAAAACGGGAGAGGGTAAGACTCTCGTAGCTACTTTGGCCGTAGCTCTTAATGCTATGACAGGTGAGGGGGTACATGTAGTCACCGTCAACGACTACTTGGCCAAACGAGATGCTACCGAGATGGGTAAGCTTTATGAGTTTTTGGGCTACTCTACCGGGTGTATTACCTCCGAAATACAAGACGATCAGGAACGAAAAAAGCAGTATCAGTGTGATATTACTTATGGAACCAATAACGAGTTTGGATTTGATTATCTACGAGACAATATGAAGTACTCTTTAGAAGAGATAGTGCAGCGCGGTCACAACTATGCTATTGTAGATGAGGTAGACTCCATTCTTATCGATGAGGCAAGGACCCCTTTGATTATATCTGGTCCTACCAACAGAACTCTTGATAATTATGTCAAAGCCGATCAAATAGCTAAGCAATTGGAAAAAGAGAAGCATTTTACCGTAGATGAAAAAGATCGGGTTATTTTATTGACACAAGAGGGAATAGCCAAAGCCGAAGAGCTTTTTGGGGTCGATAATCTGTATAGTTTAGAAAACGCCATTCTTGCTCATCATCTTGATCAAGCACTCAAAGCCAATTATCTGTTTCAAAAAGATGTAGATTATGTAGTACGAAACGGAGAGGTAGTGATTGTGGATGAATTTACCGGGCGGCTGAGCGAAGGGCGGCGATTTAGCGAGGGACTCCATCAGGCACTAGAAGCTAAAGAAGGTGTACAGATTCAAGAGGAGAGCCAGACCTTGGCTGATATTACATTCCAAAACTACTTTAGGCTGTATAAAAAGCTTGCCGGTATGACAGGTACGGCTCAAACGGAGGCGACGGAGTTTGCCGAGATTTATGGACTTGAAGTTATCTCCATTCCTACCAATCGTCCCGTTATTCGTAAAGATATGGAAGATCTTATTTTTAAAACTGAGAGGGAGAAGTTTGAAGCAGTAGTTAAAAAGATTAAGGAGTTACATAAAAAAGGGCAGCCTGTACTTGTGGGTACCACCTCTATTGAAAAGAACGAGCTTTTACATCAGATGCTCAAAAAAGAGAAGATCCCACATACGATTCTTAATGCCAAACAGCATGAAAAAGAGGCTGAGATTATCGCTCAAGCGGGTAAAAAAGGTGCGGTGACCGTAGCTACCAATATGGCTGGGCGAGGGGTTGATATCAAGATTGATGATGAGGTGCGAGAACTTGGAGGGCTCTTTATTCTAGGGACTGAGCGGCATGAGAGTAGGCGTATAGACAATCAGTTACGAGGTCGATCGGGTCGTCAAGGAGATCCAGGAGCCAGCCAGTTTTTTTTAAGTCTTGATGATAATCTTTTGCGGATTTTTGGCGGCGATCGCATCAAAAACATTATGAACCGCTTGGGGATAGAAGAGGGTGAGCATATCGAATCAAAAATGGTTACCCGCGCAGTGGAAAAGGCGCAAAAAAAGGTGGAAAATCTCCACTTTGAGTCGCGTAAACATATTTTGGAGTATGATGATGTGGCCAATGAGCAGCGAAAGACGATCTATAAATTTCGCCAAGAGCTTTTAAATCCTAAGTACGATATCTCATCTAAAATTAAAGAGAATAGAGTGCAGGTGGTAGAGCGTCTGTTATCTGAGAGTGAGATTTTTCCAGAGGCGCCTAAAGAAGATTATGATTTGGAGCGTTTGAGCAAAGTGTTGCAAGAGGAGCTTGGGACTTCTTTCACCCCACAAGAGCTAGCAAACAAGGAGTATGAGGATCTCAAAGCTTATATTGTGGATAAGCTTGAAAAAGAGTACGAAGCCAAAATGAGTTTGGTAGACGAACAGCAAAGACAAGAGATTGAGCGTATACTCTACTTGCAAGTGCTCGATAACGCATGGCGAGAGCATCTGTATCAGATGGATATCCTCAAAACAGGTATAGGTCTTAGAGGCTATAATCAAAAAGATCCTCTTGTGGAGTATAAAAAAGAGTCATATAATCTTTTTGTTGAGCTGGTAGAAAAGATCAAAAACGAAGCGATTAAAACGCTGCATCTTGTGCAGCTGCGAAATGAAGAGGAAGAAGAGCAATTACGGCGATTGGAAGCTGAGTTGGCCAAAATGGATGAGGAGATAAGATCTCAATCTAAACTTTTACACGGCCAAGAGGAGGAGAAGCCAAGCCCCATAAAATCTGAGCGAAAACCAGCTAGAAATGAGCCATGTCCGTGCGGTAGCGGTAAAAAATATAAACATTGCTGTGGCAAAAGCGGTCCCAAAAAAGGGGTTTTGGCTAAGATGAATGGATAAGAAACTTGTCTCTTTTATCGTTCGCAGATATTTGCGTTTTGATACCGATCAGCCTTTTATCTTCCTCTCTGCCCTTTTAGCTTTTTTGGGTATTACGGTAGGTGTGATGGTGCTTATTATAGCTATGGCTATTATGAACGGGATGGATAAAGAGTTTGAAGAAAAGCTCTTTACAATGAACTATCCCCTGACCATCTTTCCAAAATTTTCCAACGCCGTAGATGAGAGGTTGCTTAAGGATTTACAAAAGCGTTTTCCCTATTTGCTTTTTAGTCCTTATATCTCTTCTCAAGTTATTTTTAAAAGGGGGGATAAGCTAGAGGGGGGGATGCTTTTTGGTGTCGATTTTGATAAAGAGCTTCCTATGAATAAAGTACTACGTCAATATATCACAAAGACCCCTCAAAAGTATGAGGTCATAGTGGGTAAAGGGTTGTATGATGAGCTGTATTTAGTAAACGGGGAGAAGGTTTTTATCATCTTTCCAAAAAGTGAGCCAAGCGGTTTTTCTATCGTTCCACTTTTTAAAAGGTTTCGGGTTGTGGGCTATTTCAAATCAGGTCTTATTGCTTATGACAAAGCCTACGCCTATACTACTCTTGAATCTTTACAAAAGATTGTAGGTTTGGCAAAAGGGGAGTTTAGTGGGATCCATGTCTACTCTCCAGATCCAAGAAAAGATTACCAAAAACTGCAAAAGGTTTTGCCCCAGAGTGTGGGTATCGTTGGCTGGTGGCAGCAAAATGGTAACTTTTTTGCCGCTTTGGCAATGGAGAAGCGAGCCCTTTTTATCGTTTTGATGCTCATTATCTTAGTGGCTTCTCTTAATATTGTAAGTTCGCTTTTGATGACGGTAATGAATAGGAGAAAAGAGATCGCTTTGCTGTTGGCTTTGGGCACGAGTAAAAAAGAGATATGGTCTATCTTTTTTCGTCTTGGCTCCATTATTGGAGGCGTGGGGATAGCAGCAGGTGTGGCGTTGGGTCTTTTGGGAGTATATATATTGGCCAATTTTGATATCGTGACTTTACCAGCAGATGTATATGGCACTTCTCATCTGCCCGTAGACCTCAATCCTTTTGATCTTGGGGCTATCATAGTGGGCGCTATTGTGATTATTTTGCTTTCTGCTTTATATCCAGCCAAAAAATCTTGCGATATCAACGTCATTGGAGTTTTGCGAAACGAGTAATCATTTAAAAAGTTGAAAAGGGAGTGTTAAAGTCCGCTTGATGATATTAAAGGGAGCTTTAATAGTATCTTTGGCGGCGTGGGTAATGATGGTTGGATTTTTCAGATCTCCACTTATTTCTACCGATATGGCGATAGAACCATCCTTGCCCAAAAGAATATAGCCGGCGATTGGAATTTTGCTAACAATATTGGTCAGGGAGGTAAAAGTTTTAAGCCATATATTCATCTTAATACTATTCTTATGCAAATCGATCCCTCCATTCCCCTCAATTTTGAGCGAATCAGACTCTAGGCGCAGATGTTTGATGAGAAGATAACCATTGTGATACCCAAATAGGATCGATCCGGTTTTTATAAAAAGTCCTTGAGAGTTAAATCCCGGATTATGTAAAGTGACAAGTGCCGGGATAGCATTGATTGTAGCAAAAAGATTATTAAGCAGTTTGAGCTGTGCTATGGTGGTATTTTTTAGATGGACCCTGCCATAAAAATTATCCTTTTTTCCTTTTGCCTCTAGCCCAAAAGAGCCTCCTTGTACTATATGTGTACCTAAGAATTTGTTCACAAAATCATTGTTTAAATCTTTTGCAGTAATTTCTATATCATTGGATTTTATCCATCCTTTGATAGAGCCTTTTTTATATTTTCCAATGAGAGATATATTTTCCTCTTGGATATTGAGAGTGGCTCTCTCAAAAGGGATGAGATGATTGTCTTGAAAAAAGGTAACATGGTGTAATTGAATTGTAACTGGAGTATGAAAAGTAGTGGTAGTTGAATGAGAATTGTTAGAATCTCCTTTGGGTATTTTAATCCAAACGTTTTGGATTTTTGCCATGATAGGATGAGTAAGATGGAGCGTTGCGCAGTCATTGATCTGTATATTTGGATAGGGTTTGATATTGCCTTGAATAAGAAAAGTGGTGATTGGCTGATGTGATTTGAAACATAACTCATTTGGCTTTTGTACGGAGGCGAAAAAGTGGATAGATGGAGTAAGCTCAATTTTTAAAGAGCCGCGCAAAGGGGCCAATTTTTGTAGAAGTGGAGAAAAAGGGATAAGCTTTTTGAGATGGTGTACCTCTATGGTTTTGATACGATCAAAAAAGATGTCCGTATCAAAAAAAAGTAGATGGACTTTGGAGTGGTTGAGGTCTAACCAGATCCGTTCTTTGATATTTTTGGCTACTAGCAAAGGTATGTCTGGTTGGATTTGAAGAGTGTCTATAGTAAGATAAAAATCTCCCTTTGCCTTAGATATATCGATAGTGCCATATACCTGAGTGCTAAGAAAAGGTGGAATCTCCAAAAGGGATGGACGGATGAGGATAGTCTCATTGTGGATTTTAAAAAAAGCATTTCTAAGATAAAGATCAAGACCTTTGATGGTAATAAGAGAATTTTGCGTTTGAAAAGTTCCTCGCACATCGGTGGAGAAGTCTTTAAATAAAATTTTAAAATGAAGATCTGCTTGTACGACTCCTTGCTTTTGTACGATAGGGACTACAATACGATAGGTATGTAGAAGTTCTTTAATTTTTTGGTCAAAAGGGCTAGAAGTTTTTATATGCAAAAGTAAGTAACTTCCTTTTTGGCCTACTCGGTAGATGGCCACTTTTGAGCCTTTGAGAGGTTTGTTGAGATATTTTGGATCAAAAAGATCAAAATAGAGAGTATCCTTAAAAAAATGTAGGGTTACTTTTTTGACTCTGGCCGGAGGTAAGGAGTCGTTGAAACGAATCGTTACATTTTGCGCCGTAGCTAAGGCTTTAATAGCATGAAGATTTACAGGCGAGCCTATGTGCCATTTGCCTTTGAGGTAGTGGAGTTTGTAGCGTTTTGCTTTGATACGCTTATAGCTCCACTCTTTAATAAGAGGTTCTAAAGGGATATGGGCGAAGAGTTTGGCTAAATTTTGATGGGAAAAAGTGCCACTGCGTAGCGTGAAATAGAGATTTTTTGATTTTTTTTGTAGGTCTATCGATCCTTTGATTCCCTCTATCTCGTAACGTCCTGTAAAAGTAAAATCGCTATGATCTATCGAGGCATCGCCTTGAAGCCGTAAATCGTAGCGTGGTAGGTGAAGTTTATTAATATGAAAGATGAGATCTTTTTGCATCCATAAAGAGAACTTTGCAATAAACTCTTTTGAGAGTAGAGTAAATCTCTTATCTTGATAGCGTAGGTGCATATGGTAGCGTGGAGGCCACGAGATATCTTCGATATCGATTCTTTGAAAGATTTTTGGTATGCCGTTTATAATCCAAAGATAGGGATCAACGGCTAGAGGGCTCTTCGCATCCTTATTGGATAAGGAGATTTGGATCTTTTTAGCATGTACAATAAATTTTTTATCAAGTTTAAGATACAATCTTTCTATATGTAGTCCAAAAGCGTTAAAAGAGTCTATTTCAAGACCCTCGGATAGGAAAAAATAGCCTAAAAGGAGCAGTAAAACAGTGGCTAATAGAGTGCTCAGAATGATCTTTTCAATGATGGAGATCGTTTTAGTGATCATCGTTGCCGCTTTGTATTATATGGCTACGCCTGTACGGCTTGCATCTACTCAAATATATATACCAGCAGGTAACATTAATCATACGGTATTATATCTAAAGGCGCATACGCTACCTACCACTAAACTTGATGCTTGGCTTCTTGCTTTATTGGGTCAACCTCAGCGAGGCTGGATAGAGCTTGGAGGTAGGAGTATGAGTAGGCTTGATTTTCTCTATCGTCTCACACACTCAAAAGCGCCTCTCTTTTCTATCAAACTGATACCAGGAGAAACAACTTACCTTTTTTTAGAGCAACTTCATAGAAAGTTTGGTTATCCGCTAAATGTGTTACGAAAGGAGTATGAAAGGGTGAGTCCCTATCCAGAGGGGGTGCTTTTTCCAGATACCTATTATCTTCCAAAGGGGATGGGGGCAAAAGAGGTGATTGATTATTTAGTAGGAGTAAGTCTGCGCAAGCATAAAGAGCTGGCTAAGAAGATATATCACGGCTATAATCAAAAAATGTGGTTTGAGAAGATGGTGACTATTGCGTCCATTATTCAAAAGGAGGCGGCTAATGCCAAAGAGATGCCTATTATCTCTTCGGTTATCTATAATAGATTAAAAAAAGATATCCCCTTGCAGATGGATGGAACTCTCAATTACGCCCAATACTCCCATACCAAAGTCACCCATGAAAGAATTCAAAAAGATATGAGCGCTTTTAACACCTATCATCATAAAGGATTGCCCCCCTATCCTGTTTGTACGGTAAGCCTTGAAGCGCTCAAAGCTGCCGTACGACCTGCAAAAACCAGATACCTTTACTTTGTCAAAGGTATTGATGGACGACATATATTTAGCGTTACTTATAAAAACCATTTGAAAAATATAAAAATTGTGAAAAAAAGAAACAAAAAAGAGTGATCTTTTTTGGGATGGCAATTGTTTGAGAAAAGATAAATTGAGAAGCTGTTACCATATAGATGTAATTTATGAGACAAACAAGGAGATTGGATGGGAAACGCAAAAATAGTCTGGACAAAGATCGACGAGGCGCCAGCTTTGGCTACATACTCGCTTTTACCGATCGTTAAAGCCTTTACCAAAGATGCCGGAGTAGAGTGGGAGCTAAGAGATATTTCGTTAGCTGGGCGTATTATCGCGGAATTTAGCGATAGATTGCCAGAAGAGAAGAAGTTGCCAGACGAATTGGCTTATCTTGGGGAGTTGGTACTGCGTCCAGAGGCTAATATTATCAAGCTTCCCAATATTTCCGCATCCGTGCCCCAACTTGTAGCGGCTATTAAAGAGCTGCAGACGCAAGGATACGATATCCCAGATTATCCAGAAGAACCCAAAACTAAAGAGGAGATGGAGCTTAAAAAGCGGTTTGCCAAACTTTTAGGTAGTGCGGTCAATCCGGTACTTCGACAAGGAAACTCCGATAGGCGCCTCAGTGCAGCGGTAAAATCCTACGCCAAAAAGCATCCCCATAAAATGAAAGATGTAGCACCTGATAGCAAAAGTTATGTGGCGCATATGGACAAGTGTGATTTTTATCAAACGGAGCAGTCTTTTGTCAGTGACAAAGATCAGACAATCAAGATAGTCTTTGAGCCAAAAGTCGGCGAGCCTGAGGTACTCAAAGAGGTCGAAGTAGAAAAGGGCGAAGTCTTTAGTGGAGCGAGTCTCAACAGAAAAGAGCTCAAAAGCTTCTATGCTCAAGTACTTCAAGATGCTAAACAAAAAGATATCCTCTTTTCACTCCATCTTAAAGCCACTATGATGAAAGTCTCAGATCCGGCTATGTTTGGCGATGCGATCAGAGTCTATTTTAAAGAGCTTTTTGAAAAATTTGGTAAAGAGCTTGAAGAGATCGGTTTTGATCCAAATAATGGGCTTGCAGATTTAGAGGCCAAGATGCAAAAATTGCCCGATGGAGTGCAAGAAGATATCAAAACGTGTATCCAAGATATCTATAAAAAACAGCCACGAATGTATATGGTCGACAGCGATGCAGGGATTACCAACCTCCACAGACCAAACGACGTAATTATTGACGCTTCCATCCCGGCCACTATTAAAAATGGCCTCAAAGGATGGGGTCCAAAAGGCGAAGTGGATGATACTGTTATCACCGTCCCCGATCGTACCTATGCAAGAATGTATAAACAAATTGTTGCCGATATCGTCAAAAATGGTCAGTTCGATCCTGCCAAAGTGGGTACTGTGCAAAATGTGGGACTTATGGCCAAAAAAGCTGAAGAGTATGGTAGCCACGATAAGACTTTTTTCCCATACGCCGATGGTATGATCAAAACGATCGATGAAGACGGTAATACTGTGATGTGTCATGAAGTAGAAGAGGGTGATATCTGGCGAGCCTATAGCGCTAAGGATGAAGCGATTGTAGATTGGGTAAAGCTAGCGGTACGAAGAGCCAAAGAGAGCGGCTTGCCAATTGTCTTTTGGCTTGATAGCAATAGAGCCCATGATGCCAACTTAATCAAAAAGGCTCTTGATACCCTCAAAAATGAAGATTTAGAGGATGTGGAATATCACATCATGGCTCCAGAGCAGGCGATGAAATATACGCTTAAGCGATTTAGAGCGGGAGAAGATACTATTAGTGTCACCGGTAATGTGCTTCGAGACTACCTAACCGACCTTTTCCCAATCATTGAGGTGGGTACGAGTGCAAGAACTCTATCTATCGTCCCCCTTTTAGCTGGTGGTGGAGTGTTTGAAACCGGAGCTGGTGGTAGTGCGCCCAAGCATGTTGAGCAATTTTTAAAAGAGTCCCACCTCAGATGGGATAGTTTGGGTGAATTTATGGCTTTAGTCGAATCTCTCAAACTTGCTGTCAAACAAGGGGCTAGCGAAAAAGCCGCTATTATTGCCGAGGCTTTGGATAGAGCTGTTGGCCAATATCTTGATAAAGATCTCACCCCAAAACGAAAAGTGGGCGAGCTGGACAACAGAGGCAGCCACTACTATCTGGCACGATTTTGGGCTGAAGAGTTGGCCAAATGTGGAGATCCAGAGCTTGAAGCCAAGTTCGCTCCGGTAGCTCAAAAACTTGCCGAAAACGAAGAGAAGATCCTCGAAGAGATCCGAGCGACTGAAGGCAAACCTGCCGATATTGGAGGCTACTACCATCCAGACGAGGAAAAAGTACAAGCCGCTATGCGGCCAAGCAAGGTCTTTAACGAAATCATCGACAATATCTAAAGATTTTGCAAATTTTGGGGGCGAGGCCCCCGCTATAAAGGAGAGTGAATGGCAAAAAGTTCAAAAGTCTCTATCGTAGGGGCTGGAGGAAATGTAGGAAGTATTGTGGCTTACTCCATTGCTATGCAAGGATTGGCGCACGAAGTTGTTTTGGTAGACAGGGACAAAGATAGAGCTCAAGGAAAAGCCTTGGATATGAACCAAGCCGCCGCAGCGGTGCGAACGCACTCCATTGTGACTGCTGCTAAGGACTATAGCGATATCGAGGGGAGCAAAGTTGTCGTCATAACGGCTGGATTTCCAAGAAAACCCGGTATGAGTAGGGATGATCTGCTTTTCGCAAATGCCGATATTGTGAGCGAAGTGGTAGAAAATATCAAAGAACACGCTCCGGATTCTATCATTATCGTAGTAACAAATCCGCTTGATACAATGACCTATGTAGCCTTAAAAAAGAGTGGATTCCCAAAAAACAGAGTTATTGGAATGGCTGGGATTTTAGATGGAGCGCGAATGACCCACTTTATTTATGAGAAGCTTGGATTTGGGGCTGGACAGATTCGAGCGACCGTCATTGGAGGACATGGCGATTATATGGTACCCTTGCCAAGGTACTCTACAGTCGCAGGCATTCCAATAACTGACCTTTTGACTCCAAAAGAGCTAGATGAGGTGGTGGAGGCCACTAAAAAAGGGGGCGCTCAGATTGTTAAATTGATGGGTACGAGCGCTTATTTTGCTCCGGGTAAAGCGACAGCTATTATGGTAGAGGCAATTTTGCAAGATTCTAAAAAGATTTATCCTTGTTCGACCCTATTAGAAGGTGAGTATGGAGTCTATGGTATTCCAAATGGCGTTCCTGTAACACTGGGAAGCAATGGAGTTGAAGAGATTATCGAACTACAGCTGGCTCCTCGAGAGAAAAAAGAGTTTAAACGAAGTGTAGATTCGGTTAAAGAGTTGATCGATATACTCGAAAACCAAAACTACTTTGGGGATAAAAAATGAGGAGAGTCCACTATAA
>JALWCE010000025.1:0-2392 GCA_027036935.1 Nitratiruptor sp.
CGTGGTGCACTACGAAAGTCTCGATACCCACCTCTTCAAGGACTGTGACCATCTCGGCTCTAATATCCATCTGGCTGTCTACCGGAGGTACTGGAAAGTATCCTTCTTTGTATGCAGGTCTATGCCCTATGTTGTAGCCGCCTTCGTCTCTTGGGTCTTTTTTCCAGTTCCATTCGCCTTCTTCGGAGTCTACTTCATAACATTGGCTGTTTGGTTCGTCCACCACGTGTACATGGTCGAAGATGAAAAATTCGTTCTCTGGTCCAAAATAGGCTGCGTCTCCCGTACCGCTGTCTTTAAGATATTGGAGGGCTTTTTTAGCGATGGTGCGAGGATCTTTGTAGTATGGAGTACCGTCTACGTCATGTACGGAACAGATGACAACGGCTGTAGGATCTGCCGTAAAAGGATCGACAAAAGCCGTAGAGGCGTCTGGCATCAATAAAGTATCCGATTCGCTGATGTTTTTCCACATTCTAATGGAGCTTCCATCAAAAGGGATCCCCTTTTCAAACATCTCTTCAGTCACAGCTTTGGCGTTGTAGCCCACATGGTGCCATCGGCCAAAAATATCGGTAAATCTAAAATCGACAAACTCGATCTCTTCACGTCCGAGCATCTCAAAAAATTCTTTGACTGTGCTCATACACTCTCCTTGATAAAATTTATGTCGCTCTCATTATAGCCCAAAATTTCTTTGAGAATTGCTTAAAAATCAAGCAGCTCTAGCTCTTTTTGCCGAAAAACGGCCACTTTGTCGTATCCTATCTCTTTTGCCAATGTTTCGATACTACTCATATTTTGTCCAACCTGCTGGGGGGCGTGGGCATCGGAAGCTAAGGTAATGGGGATATCAAGCTCATAAGCGACCTCTAAAAGCTCTTTAGAGGGGTAGGGTTCGCCTACGGGTTTGCGAAAGCCGGCACTGCTGATCTCAATAGCCATACCGCTTTTTTTGATGGCTTCAAGAGCTTTTTGGGCGATGAGGCGCACATCTTTTTTTGGTTTGAAATTAAAGACTTTGATGAGATCTAGATGTCCCACGATCTGAAAAAGTCCGCTTTTGGCCATCGCTTCGATGGCATCGAAGTAGTCTTGCCAGATTTTGTCGATATCGGCATTTTTGTATTCACCGATGAATTCTGGATTGTCAAAGCCCCACAGATTGCTATCTTTTGGGATGAAGTGCACCGAGCCGATCAGATAGTCCACGGGGGCTTGGAGGATGCGCTCTTCTAGGTAGTTTGGCAAAAAGTCCACTTCATATCCGAGTAAAATATTGATTTGGTCTTTATATTTGTCAGCCAGCTCTTTGACCTCTTTTTCATACTCATCGGCTTCATTCAAACTCATGCGATACTTTGGATCGAAGCTCATGGGAGCGTGATCGCTAAAACCAAAGATATCGATCCCTTTTTGGATCGCTTGCTCTACATATTCGTTCATTGTCCCCACAGCGTGGTTGCATCGTGGGGTATGGTTGTGCAGATCGATGCGCACGACTCTCCTTTTGCTATAATAAAAACAATTATATCATAGGGGGAGCGTATGAGGATTTTTGAAGAGATCAGACGAGACAGTCTGGTGGGCGCCAAACAGGCGATCGAATCGGGAGAGCCGATAGCCGAGCTTCGCACCGAAAGTGGGGATTCGGTGTTAAGAGTAGCTATCAAAAGCGGAGCGAGCCTGGAGATATTTGAGCTACTGGTAGAAGCCGGCGCGGATATCTTCGAAGTAGACGAAGAGGGCGTGGGGCTGATCGACGATGCGATCAAAAAGGGGCGGCTCGATATCGTGCGCTTTTTGGTGGGACGAGGGATCGATCCCAACACCACCAAGCGCAAATCCGGCTTTACGCCACTGATGGCGGCAATGGCCTATGGAGACGAGCCGATCGCCAAGTATTTGGTGCACGAGTGCAAAGTGGATACGGATGTGAAAGATACCTTTGAAAAGACGGCGGCGGATTATGCCAAGATGACAGGATACAAACATCTACTAAGGATACTGGATGAGTAATTTGGCATATGAGATCAGATACACGATAGAGGATTATAAGCATTGGGAAGGGGATTGGGAGCTTATTTATGGCCAGGCAGTGGCGATGGCACCCAGTCCCTTCGGACCGCATCAAGCGATAGTGAGTGAAATAATTTTCGATTTGAAAAGTTCATTACAAAGATGTGATAAAGAGTGCTTTGTCTATGCAGAGCTCGATTACATCGTGGACGAAGAGACGCTATTGCGTCCCGATGTTCTTGTAAGCTGCCAAAAAATCAAAGATTTTGCACGAAAAGCTCCAGAATTTATCGTAGAAGTTCTCAGTCCCTCTACCGCCATAAAGGATAAAAACATCAAATTTTCCATATACGAGGCCGAAAGAGTGCCCTAC